>JBIITU010000300.1:0-4392 GCA_044340335.1 Steroidobacteraceae bacterium | reverse complement strand
AGACGTATCTCGCGAACTACGGTGTGCCGCAGTTCCTGTTTCATGTGACGACCGCGTACGCGATTCTGCGCCACAACGGACTGCCGCTCGGCAAGCGTGATTTCATGGGGACGTACTAGCAGGTCGTTGAAAGTGGATAGCGCGGCGCACCGCAAACGACCCACGAGCGACTTTTCCATCGCTTCCTACACCTGTACCGAATGCGCGCAAGGATGGTGGATCGAGTTCGCTCCGGAAGAAGTCATGGACCCGGCTTTTGCCCTGAAGCTGCGCGGGTCAGTAGAGCCCTCGTTAGCCGGGATCGCGAGCGCAAAGGCATTCCTTTGCATCCTTGCGCATGGTGGTTTCGACCCTGAACAATGCCGACACAAAGACTGCCGGAACTGGAAACTTCGCGGGCGTGAGATCTGTCATCTCCATTTCACGTTCCCGTAGTCGGAGCGGATCCGTTGAGGTCGTCGCGACCTGACTGCTCCTCTCAACTGACAGCCTTGGACTGTCTACGTGCTGCGCGACATCGGACCCGGATTACGGCACTACAATGTGCTGATGGGTTTCAAGTTTCCCGATCCGGTCGAAACTGCCGTGGACGCCGGGCCGTTCGGCGCCTGGCTCGCCGCCGCATCCGCGTCGCTGCGCGGGACCGCCGGCGCCGAAGTGCCTTGTGGTGACTGCGTCGGTTGCTGCGTGTCGTCCTATCACATCCCTCTGCGCGAGCAGGATGCCGCGGCGATCGAGCGCATTCCGGAGCAGCATCTGGTGCAATCGCGCGCCGGTCAGCTTCATATCCAGTACCGCCCAGACGGCCTGTGCCCGATGCTCGAGGAGCGGCGCTGCACGATCTATGCGCATCGACCGCAGACCTGTCGCGACTACGACTGCCGCTTCTTTGCCGCAGCAGGCATCGAGGCCGGCGGGCCCGAGCGCAGCGTCATCAATACGCGTGTCCGGCAGTGGCGCTTCACGTATCCGACGACGGCGGACCGCCGTGCTCACGAGGCGGTCCGGTCTGCCGCCGCGTTCCTGCAGCGTGAAGCACACCGCTTTCCGGCTGGTTTCGCGCCGACGCGACCGACCGGCATTGCCGTGCTGGCCGTGAAGACCCACTCGGTCTTTCTGGTCGGCGGCGCCGCGGAGGCCGATGCGGCTGCGCTCGCGCAGGCCATGGTCGACGCATGCCGGCGCTTCGATGCCGGCGCTGAAGGCTGACGATCGCGGTCGCTTGCGGCGGGTGGAATTTGCGCGAGCAGGCGGCTTGTGGTTGAACTATGCGATCCTTGCATGCGGTCAACGGAAGCGCCGTCCAGAATATGTCCGAGCTCGCAACTGCCCTACAGGATGTCGAGGCCACGCCGCCCGCGCTGGATGCCGCCTTTTCTGCGTGGTACCCGGAACTCAAGAAGATTGCACACATGCGGTTGATGCAGTCGGGGTTGCGCGGCAGTGTGCAGACCACCTCCCTGGTGCACGACAGCTATCTGAAGCTGGCCGACGGTGCCGGCGTTCAGGTCGGCTCGCGCCTGCAGTTCCTGGCCTATGCCTCACGCACGCTGCGCAGCCTCATCATCGATCAGGTGAGGGAGCAGCGGGCGCTGCGGCGCGGCGGTGATCTGCAGATGCTCACGCTCGATACCGCGGTCGCCGACGGCATCGGCATCGATGTCGACATCGAGCGAGTGCACGCATCGCTCGAAGAGCTCGCGGCGCTCGACCCCGCATTGGCCAAGCTCGTCGAACTGCGATTCTTCGGCGGCCTGACAGAGGGCGAGATCGGCCCGCTGCTGGGGATCTCGCTGCGTACGGTGCAACGTGAGTGGCGCAAGGCACGAGCGCTGCTGGTCACGATTCTCGATGATCGCTGACCGGGAACTCCGCGCGTGACGATGTCCAAAGAGCAATGGCAGGCGGTCAGCCCGCTGCTCGCGGCGGCGATGGAGCTGCCGGAGTCGTCGCGCGACGCATGGCTGGTCGAACTCGACACGACGCAGCCTGCGCTGGCGCCGTTGTTGCGCAAGCTGCTTGCGGCGGACCGGCGGGCGGAGCACGGTCGCGCATTCGAGACAGCGTCGATATTGCTGCAGCCTGCCCACCGCGAAAAGAGTGAGTGGGCATCCGGGCAGCGTGTCGGTCCGTACGAGTTGTCGCGTCTGCTCGGGCGTGGCGGCATGGGCGAGGTGTGGCTCGCGCGACAGATCGAGGGCGGCATCACGCGGGATGTCGCGCTCAAGCTGCCGTCGCTGTTCGGGCAGGCTACCGTGTGGCGTGAGCGCTTTCGGCGCGAGCGCGACATCCTCGCGAGCCTGCAGCATCCGAACATCGCAACGCTGTTCGACGCGGGTGTGGCGGACCTGCCCGGTGGCGCGGGCCAGCCCTATCTCGCGATGGAGTATGTGCAGGGTACTTCGCTGCTGGAGCACGCGACGCAGCGCGAGCTACCGGTGCGCGATCGCATCGCACTGTTCCGCCAGGTGCTTGCGGCGGTCGGTGGCGCGCACCGGCGGCTCATCATTCACCGTGACATCAAGCCCGCGAACATCCTTGTCACTGCCGAAGGTCAGGCAAAACTGCTCGACTTCGGAATCGCCAAGCTCATGGAAGATGATGCAGCGACCTCACCGGCCGACGATCTGACTCGGCTCGGTGGCAGATTGCTGACGTTCCGATACGCGGCACCTGAGCAGGTTCTTGGCAATTCGCTTGGAACTGCGACGGACGTTTACGCGCTGGGCGTGGTGCTGCACGAATTGCTGACCGAGCAGTCTCCCTATCGGCGCGTGCGTCAGGGCCTTGCGGTCGGCCCCGGTGATTTCCAGCAGCAGGACTTCGCACTGCCGTCATCGCTCGTGTCCGGGGGTGAACTCGTCGGCGATCTCGACGCGATCATCCTGAAGGCCCTGCGCAGGGATCCGGCCGAGCGCTACGGGACGGTGGAGCAGTTCGACGACGACCTGCAGCGCTTCCTGGAACGTCGCCCGGTGCTCGCGCGACGCGGCAGTCGCCGCTATCGCCTGGGGCGATTCATCGCGCGCCATCGGCTGCCTATCGCTGCGGCAGCGGCGGTGCTGGTCTCGCTGATCACCGGCTTGGTCCTGGCGGAACGCGAGCGGCGCAATGCGCTCGAAGCGCAGGCGCGCGCCGAGCGTCACTTCGCCAGCGTGCGCGGACTCGCCAACGCCTTCATCTACGACATCGAAATCCAGTTGCGCGACGTGGCCGGCACGTTGCCGGCGCGGCAACTGCTGGTTGAAACATCCGTGAAGTATCTCGACCGTCTGGCCGGCGAGGTCAATGGCGACCCGGCTTTGGCAGCCGAGCTTGCCGGCGGTTACCGGCGCATGGGAGAGGTCCTCGGCAGCGGTACCTCCGGTGCCAACTTCGGCCGCTGGGACGAGGCGATTGCGTTGTTCGAGAAGGCCGCGAAATTGCTCGACGATCTCGGTGACTTCGGCCGTGCCAGCGAGACCGTCGCCGATGACCGGCAGCGTGTGCACTATGAGCTCGCGGGTCTTTACTCCTTGCACGGCGACCCGCGCTGGGAAGAGGCGCTCATGCGGGCGATCGATGGCAGTCGAGAGCTTGCGAGGTTGCGCGGCAACCGCGCTCAGGATCTCCTGACGGTGGCCGTGCGACTGCTCGAGTTGGCGAACATGCAGGCCGCTGAAGGTCGCGTCGGGTCCGCTGCAGAAGATTGGTTGGCTGAGGCCAATGCGCTGCTGGTGTCCGCAGAAGGCAGTTTCGGCGCGGACGATCCGGCGCGTTCAACGCTGGCCGCCGGCTACCTGCGCCTTGCAGAAGGGCTCACCGCCACGGGTCGCACACCCGCCCAGTTCGAGGCCGCGCTCGCGGCCGCACGGAAGTCGGGCCAGATCGCCGAAGCCCAGTTGCAGGGTCGCCCTTACGATACGCGAAGCTCGCTGAGCGTGGCCCTTGCAGGAGGATCGGCCATTGAAGCCCTGATTCGACTGCGGCGCTTCTCCGATTCGGAAGCGCAGGCGCGATCGCTGCTGCAGCAGTTCGATGCTCTCGGCGTGCGAGACAGCGCGAACATGGAAGTCGCCAGCAATCACTGGGCAGCGTTGACGGTGGCGATGGAAACCGCGTGGCTCAACGGTGATATCGCCACAGTCCTGATGCGTGCCGGTCGATCCGACGAAGTCTGGGAGACGTTGCCCGACGCCGTACGTTCGAGTGAGGGCGCCTCGCCTTTTCTTGCCAAGCGCGATTACTACCGGGGCCTGGCGTTGCTTGAGGGCCAACCCGCCGAGTTCGCGGCGGGCTGCGAGCAATTGCGCCACCTCCAATCGCGCCTGCCAAAACTCCTAACGAGCGCACCAGGTGAGTCCCGCGACAGCTCGAGATTCTCGCAGCTGGACCCTGCGCTGGCCCGCTGTT
>JBIITU010000234.1:0-5513 GCA_044340335.1 Steroidobacteraceae bacterium | reverse complement strand
GCAGCCGGCAGCGGCACGAGTCCGAACTGATTCGAGCCCCCGTGGCGGGTTTGCCCGCCGGATTCCGTTCAGAGCTCATGACGGGCCTTTCCGTCGCCCGAGCCTGCAGCAGGAGTCCCCGAGATGACGTTTACGGCGCCGCTCAACCTTTTTCGGCTGATCACCGGTCTGATCGTATTGGCGATGGCGACCGCCTGTGGCGGAGGCGGCGCCAGAGCGCCGAGCGCCCTGTCCTATCCAACGCCGCCGCCCGCCTATGTCGTGGGTACGGCCATCACCTCGTTGAGTCCCACCGTGACCGGCACGGTCGACAGCTACAGCATTGCGCCGGCGCTTCCCGCTGGCCTGTCGATCAGCGCGACGAGCGGGCAGATCAGCGGCACACCGACGGCCGTTGCCGCATCCGCCGTCTACACCGTCACCGCTGCGAACCAGAGGGGCAGCACTACCACGACGCTGACCCTGCAGGTGAATCCGGCTGCGCCCACAGGCCTCAGCTATGCGAGCCCGCAGGTCTACACCGCGGGCACGGCGATCACCGCGCTGACGCCAACGGTCACGGGTGTCGTGGCGAGTTACGCCGTCGCGCCCGCGTTGCCGGCGGGTCTGTCGCTGAACACGACCTCGGGTCAGATCACAGGTACGCCGACGACGGCGACCGCGCAGGCGACTTACCGCGTCACGGCGAGCAACGTCACGGGCTCGACTGGCTTCGACCTGGTCATCACCGTGAACCCGGTGCCGCCGACCATTGCCGCCATCAAGGCTGCGCCGTCGGTGCAGAACTCGGCGTCAGCTTCCTTCGCGCTGCGCGAGGATGGCACCGTCTGGGCGTGGGGCAACGGTGGCAACGGCGAACTCGGGCAGGGCGCCGATCTCAGCAATCGCTCCAGCCCCGTGCAGGTGCAGAGTCCGGACGGCAGCGGTGTCCTGAATCGCATCGTGCAGATCTCGGCGGGCAGCTCGCATGTCCTCGCATTGCGTGAAGATGGCGTGGCGTTCGTCTGGGGCACGAGCACCTGGCTCGGTGTCGACAGCAGCACGCCTCAAGTGCTCAATCGTCCGCGGGCGGTCGCGGGCATCGGCGGCACCGGCACGCTCGCCGGAGTCGTCGCCGTCAGTGCCGGCAGCAACGTCAGCGCCGCGGTGCTGAACACGGGTGCCGTGGTCACTTGGGGTAGCAACAGCGGCGGCGGTCTCGGTCTCGGAGCGTCGACGGTCGAGAGCGTGTTCCCGGCACTCGTGCCTGGCGTCGCCGGCGTCATACGCGTCTCCGCAGGCACCGACCGGGTGTTCGCCGTGCGCAGTGACGGCGTTGCGTATGCGTGGGGCCGCAACAGCTTCGGTGCGCTGGGCAATGGCAGTGCCGCAGGCACCATTGTTCACAATCCGGTCACGCTGGGCCTCGCCGGGATCGTGCGCATCGAGGCAGGCCCTCGGCTGACCGCGGCGCTTCTGACCGATGGCGGCGTTCGCCTCTGGGGCAACACCAACTACAACAACACGGGCGCCATCACCTGCCCGGACGACGCGACCGCAGCGTTGTCGCCCATCACTGCCGTGCCGCCGGGTGCAAACCCGCGCTTCGCGGGCTTGGGCGTCGGAGTGACCACGCCGTTGGTCATCTACAACGGTGTCGCGTATCAGGGTGGCCAGCTGCTCGACGATGCCACCAGCGACTGCATCGGCGGACTTCAGGCGCTCAGCGGCGTCGCGGGCAGTGTGCTGGGCATCTCGCGCAGCTGGGGCAATCACCAGCATGTCTGGACCACGACCGGTGCGGTCTACGGATTCAACACGAACGCCAGCGGCGAGCTGGGTGTCGGCAACACCACCTTTGTCGCCGGCGCGCGGCTGATCCCGGGCTTCAGCCTGTTGAACAATCCTGGCGCGGGCACGGTGGTCGCTTCGATCGATTTCGAGACCGCGTTGCCTGCCTCGCTGTCGCCGGGAGCCGCGACTGTCGTCGGCGTGCAGGGTTTCGCGGGACTTGGCCCGACGGGCAACCAGTTCTCCGGCTCCTTCCTGCGCAGCCCCACGGCGAATACCGTCACGCTCACGCTGACCAATCTGCCCGCTCACACGTCGATCTCGCTGGAGTTCCTGTTCGCCGCAATCGACTCACTCGACGGCTCAGGCACGTTCCCATCGGGTGACTTCTTTCGGGTCACGCTGGATGGCGCGCCGCTGTTCCGCGAAGCCTTCGCCAACGCGTTACCCTCGCAGATTCAGACCTACGTTGCTCCGCCGGGCGGCGAGCTCGCGCGGCGCGTGGACCTGGGCTTCGCTCGTCCGGACAGCGTCTACCTTGACAGCGCCTACGACATGTCGGTAGAACCGATTTTCCAGCGCATCCCGCACACCAGCAGCACCGCCACCTTCACGTTCCGGATCGAAGGCGCAGGCGTGCAGGACATCACCGATGAGTCCTGGGCGATGGACAACGTCAGGGTCAGGGTCTTCTGATGCCGGGAGCGAAACCTATCCCTTCGACAACACCAACGAGAACGCCCGTCATGCTGCGTCAATGGATCCTGGTGGGCGTCGCGCTCGCGGCACCCGGCCTCGCCTCGGCCCAGCTGCTGCCGCCGCGCTCGAACGGCACGCTGACCATCGAGTACAGCTATGAATCGAGCGGGCAGTGGGCCGATGCGGACGGCAACGACCGGCGCGACTGGCGAGTCAGCCGCAAGGTCAGCGTCAGCGCCCAGATGGTGGCCGAGAACCACTCGCCGATGGCCGCGCTGCTCCAGGGCACGGCCGCCGAGAAGCAGGACATGTCGGGTCGCGAGCAGCGCGCGATGCGCGGCGCGCAGAAGACGGCGCCGATGATGGCCGACATCGAGGCGATCATGCGCAAGTGCGGCGAAGACGAAGCCTGCATGGAACGGGAAGCAATGCGGCTTGCCAGCACCATGGACGAGGGCGCGATCCGCTCCGCCGGCTAGGATGCGGCGGCCGCCGGTCGTCCGATGAACAACAACTACCAGCTGTGGCGCGTGGCGACCTACGGCGGGCGGTACACGGCGGACGAGTTGTACAACGCGGCGCTCGCCGATCCGGACTGCCTGTCGGCGCCGCGCTCGCAGTGCGTCAGCCAGACCACTCGCAAAGGCAGCGGGCCGATCCCCGTCACGAATACGCCGCTCGCCGTGATGATGGAAGTCGATGGTCCCGGCAAGCGCCTGCACATCAACCTGCCGATCGCTGCCGGCAACATGCCCGTGACGCGCACCGTGACGGGCAAGCCTGGCGATGGCAAGCCCGGGACCTTCCCGGATCAGATGCTGTTTCCCTGGACCCGCATCAAGCCGATCGTGGTCTCGATTCCGCAGGGGCTCGACAAGGCGACCGGGACGCAGCGAGTGAAGATCGACGGCGAGCGTGGTGAGGGTGGCGCGCTGACGATCAACTGGCGGTTCGTGCTGTCGAGATGAGCAAGCAAATGGACACCGCGGCGCACGGTTGATGGAAACCTACGGCGAGCGCTACTACACCGTGCACCGCGCGGATTTGCAGAGCCTGCTCGCGAAAGCGGTGACGGCCCACGATCCCGATGCCATCCGGCTCGGCTGCCGCTTCGAGCAGGATGCCGGCGGCGTCACAGTCCGTTTCGTGGGCGGCCAGTCTGCACGCGGCGATATCCTGATTGGCGCGGATGGTGTCCGGTCGCGCGTGCGCTCGCAGCTGTTCGGACCCGAGGAAGTGCGTTTCACGGGCTTCATCGCCTATCGCGGCCTCGTGCCGATGGAACTCGTACCGCAGGAGGCGATGGATCCGGCCTGCCAGGTCTGGATGGGCCGGCGCCTGCAGCGAACCTGTTCAAGTGGGCACTGTGTGCGCGCAGTGCGTTGATGCGTTGGGTCGATGGGCGCATCGCGCGCGGCCAGCACGAACGTCATTCGATAGCGCGTCTGGATGGTGATGCAGTAGCCACAGCAGGCGAGCAGCGCCAGCAATGCGCCCAGGTCGAACAGCGACAGGGGCTTCGGATCCTCTTCCCGCGCTTCGGCGTGACGCGCGAGCGTTTCCTTCGAGACCAGCGCGAGGACGCGACGGCGATGGCTCAGTGCCCATGCCAGAACACCGACGGCCAGCAGCAGCATCACGAAGCCGGTCGTGTATCGCATGACGTTCTCCGCTCGCCACCGTCCCGGCAAGTTGCCCTTGACATTGACGTAGCGTCAAGATGTATCAAGCGTATATGGCTGAATCGCTTGATATCGCTGCGGTCGTCCGGCTGACGGGTCTAACGAGTCGGACGCTCCGCCATTACGAGGCCCGCGGCCTGCTGACGCCGTCGCGCAGCTATTCGGGGCGGCGCCACTACGGCCCTGCTGATCTGGAGCGCATTCACCAGATCGTCACGCTGAAACGGGCGGGCCTGAGTCTCGCTGCGATCGCGCAGGTCGCGCAGCGCGGCCATGCGGACTTCGCGGCCTTGATCGACGCGCAGATCGCCGCTGTGACCAAGCAGGCCGCCCGGCTCGGTGCAGTGCGTGCCCTGCTGCTGACGGTCAAGTCCCGGCTCGAGCGCAATGAGTCCATCGATGTCGCGACGTTCTGCTCGCTGATCAGCCGCGGCGAGGCAGCCATGAGCGCCGAATCCGATGCCTGGCAGACGTTGCTCGAGAAGTACATGAGCGATGAGGCGAAGGGGGACCTCGATGCGGCGCTGCCTGCCATGGCGACCGGATTCGACCAGCAGGACTATGCCGACCAGTGGCGCGTGCTCGGCCAACGCATCAAGGCCGCACTGCCTATGTCGACCGATGGCGCGCAGGCCCTCGGTTTCGTGCGCGAGTGGTTTGCGCTGCTGGCGCCGTTCTCCGCTGTCGCCACACCCGCGATGTGGAAAGGCACGCAGGCCATGTATGGCGACCTGCCGCAATGGCACGGGAAGAGCGCGGCCGATCCGGGCTTCGACGCCGAAGTCTGGCGCTTCATCTATGCCGCCACCGAACAGGCGCTTGCGCGCGGCGAGGACATCGGGCCGTTGCCGCCCTGGATGCAAGCAGGACAATCGCAGAGGAAGCAGAAATGACCGGCTGGAAACGTCGCGTGGCGTTGGGTGTGGTTGGCGTGCTGCTGCTCGTGCTCGTTGTTGCGGCCTGGCTCTGGATCGCCAAACCCTGGGTGCCCGACGTGGAACTGACGGCACCCGGTCCTGGCGGCGTGCGCGTCGACCAGGATGGCGTGATCGGCAACTACTACGGCGATGCGGCGGGCGCCCGCCGTCCTGCGGTCCTGATGCTGGGAGGTTCGGAAGGCGGCCTCGGGGGCGCCGCTGACGGGTGGGCACGCGGACTGCATCGCGAGGGGTTCGCGGTGCTCGTGCTGAGCTACTACCGGCTGCCCGGCCAGCCACAGCGATTCGAGCTCGTGCCGCTCGAGACCTTCTACCGCGCGCTCGACTGGCTGGCTGCCCGCGCCGACGTCGACGCTGCGCGCATCGCCATCGTGGGCGCCTCGAAAGGTGCCGAAGCCGCGCTACTGGTCGCATCGCGCCGTCG
>JBIITU010000122.1:0-8360 GCA_044340335.1 Steroidobacteraceae bacterium | reverse complement strand
AGCGCTTCCGGCACCCGCAGCGGTGCCGCGGCGACGAGGATCCCGTCGAACGGCCCCTGCGTCGCCCAGCCGGCCGTGCCGTCGCCATGGCGGAAGCGCACGTTCTTGATGCCGAGATCCTTGAGCCGCTCCTTGGCGCGCTTCAGCAACGGCTCGATGCGCTCGATCGTGGAAATCTTGCCCACCAGCCCGGCCAGCACCGCGGTCTGGTAGCCACAGCCCGTGCCGATCTCGAGCACGTTCTGCAAGGGTCCGCCCTCGAGCAGCGCTTCGGTCATCCGCGCGACGATGTAGGGCTGCGAGATCGTCTGGCCAAAGCCGATCGGCAAGGCCGTGTCCTCATAGGCACGGCTCGACAGCGCCTCGTCGACGAAGATATGTCGTGGCAGGTTGCGGATCCGGTCGAGCACATCGACGCTCTTGATTCCCTGGTCTCGCAGCCGCTGCACGAGTCGATCGCGGGTGCGCGCCGACGTCATGCCGATGCCGGAGAAGCGCGGGTCCGTCACTGCGGCATGGCCGCGACCCAGTCGCGGACCTCATCGAGCGAACTGTGCCGCGTCAGGTCGACCTGCAACGGCGTGACGGAGACATAGCCCTGGGTGATCGCGTTGAAATCGGTGCCCGGACCGGCATCCTGCCCGGGGCCAGAGGGACCGACCCAGTACACCGGCCGGCCACGCGGGTCATGGGCCTTCAGCACCGGCTCCGACCGGTGCCGGAAACCGAGCCGTGTCGTCTGGATACCCCTCAGTTCCTCGTAGGGCAGATCCGGCACGTTGACGTTGAGGATCATGCGTCGGTCGAGCGGCTGGGACAGCAGGTGCGAGACCAGCCGGCGGGCAACCCTGGCGGAGGTGTCGAAGCGCGGCGACGCACCGGGCGCACTGGGCCGGCACTGCGAGATCGCCACGGTCGGCAGGCCGAGAAAACGCCCTTCTATGGCCGCGGCGACAGTGCCCGAATACAGCACGTCGTCACCCAGGTTCTCGCCGTCGTTGATGCCCGAGACGACCATGTCGTGCTCGAAATCGAAGAAGCCCGAGATCGCAAGGTGCACGCAATCTGTCGGCGTGCCGGTCACGAAGTAGAAGCCCGGTTCGATCTTGCCGACCCGCACCGGCACATCGAGTGTCAGCGAATGTCCGGCACCACTCTTGTTGCGATCGGGTGCCACGACCGTCAGGTCGCCCAGGCCCGTCAGGGCCTCGCGCAGCGCGCGGATGCCGCGGGCGCGATAGCCATCATCGTTGCTGATCAGGATCTTCAAGTGGTAATTCTTCTCGGCTCCCTGGGGCGCGCCAATATACTCAATGCGCAGCATCCGGAGGTAGCGTGAGTAACCACCGCGACGACGACGACACCCGCGCCTTCCGCGAGGCGGTCCGCGGGGCCCGGCCGCTGCGCCAGGCACCGCGGATCAGCCAGCGCCTGCGGCCGCCCCCGCCGCCAAGGGCGCGCTTCAAGCGTGCCGATCAGGTCGCCGTGCTCGAGCAGAGCCTCACGCTGAGCGCAGCTGAGCTCGAAGTGGAGTTCGGCGACGAACTGACGTTCCGCCGCGCTGGCGTGCAGGATGGGGTCATGCGCAAGCTGCGCCGCGGCCATTATCGGGTCGAGTCCGAGCTCGACCTGCATGGCCTGGTCGTCGACGAAGCCCGCGATGTGTTGCGCGGCTTTCTCGCGCGAGCGATCGCGCGCCACCAGCGCTGCGTGCGCATCGTGCATGGCAAAGGGCTTGGCTCCGGCCCGCGCGGTCCAGTGCTGAAGAAAGCCGTGAACCTGATCCTGCGCAAGAACGCGGCGGTGGTCGCCTTCTGCTCGGCGCGCCCGGTCGATGGCGGCACCGGTGCCATGTACGTGCTGATCAGCGATGCGGGGCCGGCGCCGGGCGACTGACGCGGCGCTCGGGTGTCGCTCAGCGTTTGCTGAGCAGCAAGCGCATCCTGGCGCGCGTCTCGTCGCTGAACCAGATTTCGCGAAAGCGATCCACCAGCTGCTCCTCGACCCGCTCGAAAGACTGCACGAGGTCGCGACGCACGAGTTCCCGCGTCATGCGATACGCCGTCGGCGGCAGGGCCAGCAGGCCCTGTGCGTACTCCAGCGCGCGCGTCACCACGGCCTCGCCGGCTGCGAGTTCGTCGACCAGGCCCGCCTCGAGCGCGGCAGCCGGCCCCAGCAACGCGCCACGGGTCAGCAGATCCGCACTGCGCCGCGGGCCGACCAGTCGCTCGAAGGCACGCATGATGACTTCGCCCGGGTACAGACCGACCTGGACCTCGTTGAGGCCTATCATCCAGTCGCCGTGGGCCATGATCCGGTAGTCGCAGTACAGCGCGAGCACCGTACCGCCGGCCGGGCAATGGCCCGTGATCGCGGCGATCACCGGCAGTGGCGCGGCTGCCAGGTCGCGCTGCAGGGCGGTGAACTCGTTCAGGAAGCCGGTGATGCCCGGCAGATCCAGCGCTCCCAGCGCACGCACGTCGAGACCGGCGCTGAACATGCCCGGCTGACCGGACAGCACGAGCGCGCGGCACGCGGGCGTTCGACTGGCCTCGGCCAGTGCGGCGCGCAGCGCAGCCACCAGCGCGCCGTCCAGCGCATTGACCGGCGGACGGGCAAGCCGTAATTCGCGCACGGCGCCGTGGTCGATGATGTCGAGCATGCGATAGCCCTCTCGCGCCTTGCGCCCTCAGTCCGGATCATCGCCGCCAGGCTCCGCGGCGTCCACGATCTCGCGCAACACGGCCGTCGCGAAACTGCCGCCGCGCAGTTCGAAACCGAGCTGCAAGGTGTCGCCATCGAAGCCGGCCTCGAGCTGGCGCAGTGCGACGCGCAGCGGTCGTCGCGCCGCTTCGACCCGCGACTGCAGGATCGCCGCGCCCAGTTCGCCATACTGCGCCAGCACCTGCTGTTCGAGCGCCGCAACGTCCCCGGCCGGCTGCAGCCCGCCCTCGCCGTGCAGCGGGCCGGTGGGATGCAGGTCGAGTGCCGCGACCCGCGCCGACAGCGTGGCATCGAGACCATCCACGGCGAACACCGAATTACGGCCATCCAGGTTCGCCAGGTCACCGGCACCGAGCGTGTTCCAGCTGCGCTGCGCGATGCGCTCCGCCAGCACGGCGTTGAAGATCAGGCTGCGCGCGGCCGACAACACCATGCCGCGCAGCGGCTCGCCGCCGCGTTCGGCAGCGCGCTGCGCCGCAGCCAGCGCCACCTGCAGGTTGCCCAGCTCACGGCCGAAGCGTTGCGGTCCGAAGCCGTTCGGCGTCCCGCGCTCGCCGACCAGACGGAGCAATTCGAGGCAGCGGTCGCGATCGCCCTCGAACTGACGCAACCGCAGCGAGAACCGATTGCCGGCCAGTGCGCCGCGCGGCAGCTTGCGCCCATGCGCATGCGCCTCGATGACCTGCCAGCCCTCGCCCTGCGCGCCCAACCAGCTCTCCGCCGTCGTCTTGCCCAGCGGCACGGTGAACCACTGCGTCGTGACGGCGCGTCGATCCTTCATGCCTGCATAGCCGACATCGAATGGTCGCACCCGCGCGGCGCGGGCGAGTTCCCGCGCCACCCACTCCGTGTTGGCCAGACGCTTGCGGACGCGCAGCAGCGCATGCGGGCCGACCCCGGCCGGCTCGAAACCGAGCTGTTCGTCGACCTGGAAATCCTCCGGCTCGACGCGCAGGCGGGCACGCCCGGCCGCGCCGCCGAACGCCAGCGGCAGGCCGAGCGCAGCTTGAATCCAGTGTTGGGGGAGCATCGCGGACGCCTGATTCGCAGCTGACGCAGCGCGGCTCAGGCCGCGCCCGCCGCCGCCGATTCGAGCAGCACGACAACCTGCGCCGCGAGCCCCTCGCGCCGCCCGACGAAGCCGAGCTGCTCCGTCGTCGTGGCCTTGATGTTGACGACAGCCGCGGCAATGCCGAGCAGTTCGGCAAGCTGGGCGCGCATCGCCTCCCGGTGCGGCCCGATGCGCGGCAACTCAGCGAGCAGCGTGACATCGACGTTGACGACGCGCCAGCCGCGCTCGCCGAGCTGTGCCATCACCGCCGTGACGAACCGCGCGCTCGCGGCGCCGCGCCAGCGCGGATCGCTGTCGGGGAAGTGCTGTCCGATGTCGCCGAGCCCGGCCGCGCCCAGCAATGCATCGCAGAGCGCGTGCAGGATCACGTCGCCATCCGAATGCGCGATGACGCCGCGCGTCGCTGCGATGCGCACGCCCGCGAGCATGACGTGATCACCGTCGCCGTAGGCGTGCACGTCGAAACCACTGCCGATGCGCAGACTCATGGAACGATTCCTCGGTGGCTCAGCCGCGGGCCGCCAGTATCGCGCGCGCGAGCGCGAGATCCCCGGCGGTCGTGACCTTGAAATTGGTGGTCTCGCCCTCGACCAGCGTCACCCGCCCGCCCGCCCACTCGATGGCCTCGGCTTCGTCGGTTGGCTGACGGCCGCTCGCGCGTGCAGCGGCCAGCGCCTGCTGCAAGGCGCCGCGACGGAACATCTGCGGTGTCAGCGCGCGCCACAGGCCGGCGCGCGGCAGCGTCGCCGCGACTTCCGCCGCCGCATCGGTCGCACGCTTGAGCGTGTCTGCGAGTGGCACCGCGAGCAGCGCGCCCGCGGTGCCCGCGGTCGCGGCGTCGAGCAGACGGTCGACTTCGGCGCGCGCCACACAGGGGCGCGCCGCATCGTGCACGAGCACCCATTCGTCGGGGCCGCAACCGGCGGCTGCGAGCGCCGCCAGCGCATTGGCGACCGAGTCACAGCGTTCCGCGCCACCGGCCGCCTCGATCGGCGCGGCTGCGTGCGCCGGCCAGCGGCTGCGGATCTCGGACCACCATGGGTCGCCACCGGCGACGGCGAGCGCGATGCCGGCGCAGCGCGGATCGCACTGGAAGACGCGCAGCGCGTGCTCGATCAGGCGACCGCCCGGCAATTCGGCGTATTGCTTGGGGATGGATGCGCCGAAGCGCCGGCCGGAGCCGGCGGCAGGCATCGCAAGCCAGTACCGCGGCGAGACTGTCAACGCTGCGCGGTGCGCGCGCGAGACTCGCCATCGGGCGTGGCGCCGCGCGGCACGACCTGAAAGAAAGACTCGTTGGGCGCGACCATGCCGAGTTCGCTGCGCGCCCGCTCTTCGAGCGCCGTCATGCCTTTCTTGAGATCGGTGACTTCAGCAGCAAGCTGCAGGTTGCGCGCCCGCAAGCCGTCGTTGTGCTCGCGCTGCGCTGCCACCGCCTCCTGCAGCCTGGCGACCTCGCGCACGCCGTCTTCGGACAGCCAGAGCCGTTGCTGCAACAGCAGCGTGGCGGCGGCGAGCGCAAGAGCAAACCATTTCATGGGTGTCGCAGCGTAACGCGCCTGTAATCGGAAGGAAAGCTATTCCGCTCAGCCCTTTACGGCGATGTTCACCGGAAACGCATCACGACCGGCGTAGCGCGCCGCCGCACCCAGTTCAGCCTCGATCCGCAGCAGCTGGTTGTACTTCGCAATGCGGTCCGAGCGCGACAACGATCCCGTCTTGATCTGGGTCGCCGTCGTGGCGACCGCGATATCGGCGATCGTGCTGTCTTCGGTTTCGCCCGAACGATGCGAAACCACGGAGGAATACCGGGCTGCGCTCGCCATGTCGATGGCGGCAAGCGTCTCGCTCAACGTGCCGATCTGATTCGGCTTGATCAGGATCGAGTTCGCGATGCCCTTCGCGATGCCCTCGGCAAGAATCTTCGTGTTGGTGACGAACAGGTCGTCGCCGACCAGCTGCACGCGCTTGCCGAGGCGTTGCGTCAGCTGCGCCCAGCCGGTCCAGTCGCCTTCAGCCATGCCGTCTTCGACCGTGATGATCGGATAGCGGCTGACGAGGTCGTCGAGGTAGGCCGCGAATCCGACGGAGTCGAAGGCACGACCTTCGGCCTCGAGGTGGTACTGGCCATCGCGATGGAATTCGGAGCTGGCGACGTCGAGCCCCAGGTAGACGTCGCGACCGGGCACATAGCCCGCGGCTTCGATCGCCTGCAGGATCACGTCGAGCGCCGTCGCGTTCGAATCCAGATCCGGCGCGAACCCGCCCTCGTCGCCGACTGCCGTGGAGAGACCGCGATCGTTCAGGATCTTCTTCAGGCTGTGGAAGATCTCGGCACCGCAGCGCAGCGCCTCGCTGAAGGACGGACTGCCGACCGGCAGGATCATGAACTCCTGGATGTCGAGGCTGTTGTTGGCATGCGCGCCGCCGTTGATGATGTTCATCATCGGCACGGGCATCGTCGGCACGGGCGCAGCCTTGCCGCCCGCCGCCAGCATGCCGATATGGCGGAACAGCGACTTCCCGGCATCGGCTGCGGCGGCATGCGCCGTGGCCAGCGAAATCGCGAGCAGCGCGTTCGCCCCCAGACGACCCTTGGTATCGGTGCCGTCGAGCGCGATCATCGCCGCATCGAGTCCGGCCTGGTCATGCGGATCGCGCCCAAGCAGCGCATCGCGCAAGACCGTGTTCACGTGCCCGACGGCGTGCTGCACGCCCTTGCCGAGGTAGCGCTTCTTGTCGCCGTCGCGCAGTTCGACCGCCTCGCGCGTGCCGGTCGATGCGCCCGAGGGCACGGCCGCGCGACCCCGCGCGCCGCTGTCGAGCACGACATCGGCTTCAACGGTGGGGTTGCCGCGCGAATCGATGATCTCGCGGCCACGGATGTCGACGATGCGGCTCATAGCAGGTCTTCCTCGAAAGGTCTGAGTTTGGCGATGCGATCGATCTGCAGCAGCGTCTCGAGCAGCGATTCCATCCGCTCGAGCGGCCAGGCGTTCGGCCCGTCTGACAACGCGCGGGCCGGATCAGGATGCGTTTCCATGAACACTCCGGCGACGCCGGCCGCGACGGCCGCGCGCGCCAGCACCGGCACGAACTCACGCTGGCCGCCCGACGAGGCGCCCTGCCCGCCCGGCAGCTGCACCGAGTGGGTGGCGTCGAACACGACCGGGCAGCCAGTGCGGCGCATGACCGCCAGCGAACGCATGTCGGAGACGAGATTGTTGTAGCCGAACGAGAAGCCGCGCTCGCAGACCATGATCTGCTCATTGCCGGTGCTGCGTGCCTTGTCGACGACGTTCTGCATTTCCCACGGCGACAGGAACTGGCCCTTCTTGATGTTGACGGGCTTGCCCTGCGACGCGGCGGCGACGATGAAGTTGGTCTGTCGGCACAGGAAGGCTGGTGTCTGCAGCACATCGACGACGGCCGCGACCTCGGCGAGCGGCGTGTCTTCGTGGATGTCGGTGAGCACCGGCACGCCGAGCTGCGAACGCACATCGGCGAGGATGCGGGGCCCGCGATAGCTCTTCACGGAGGAACGGTTCGCCTTGTCGTAGGAGGCCTTGAAGATGAACGGCACGCCCAGCCGCGCCGTGATTTCCTTGAGCCGGCCGGCGATGTCGAGGGTCAGCTGCGCGCCTTCTACGACGCAGGGCCCGGCGATCAGGAACAGCGGCTCCGCCGCACCGACTGCGAATCCCGCGAGCTTCATCGGGCCCGATCCATCAGGCGCTCGCCGCACCGGGCAATTGCGCTGCGCGGTAATCGCGCGCCGCCTGCACGAAGCCCGCGAACAACGGATGACCGTCGCGCGGCGTCGACGTGAACTCGGGGTGGAATTGCGTCGCCAGGAACCACGGGTGATTCGGCAGCTCGACGATCTCGACCAGGCCATCCGGGGAGAAGCCGGACATGCGCATGCCGCCCTGCTGGTAACGCTCGAGGAAAGTGTTGTTGAACTCGTAGCGATGCCGGTGGCGCTCGGAGATCTCAGCCGCGCCGTACAGGCGCTGTGCGCGCGAACCTTCCGCGAGCGTGACGGCCTGCGCGCCGAGCCGCATCGTGCCACCCTTGCCCGAGCTCTCGTCGCGGGCCTGCACGCTGCCCGCCGCATCCTGCCATTCGGTGATCAGGGCGATGACGGGATTGGCCGTGGCGCGGTTGAACTCGGTGCTGTTGGCGCCTTCGAGGCCGAGCACATGGCGACCGTACTCGATGACCGCGAGCTGCATGCCGAGGCAGATGCCGAGGTACGGAATGCCGTTCTCGCGCGCATAGCGGACCGCCTGGATCTTGCCCTCGATGCCGCGTTCGCCGAAGCCGCCGGGCACGAGGATCGCATCCATGCCCTTGAGGGAGTGCGTGCCACCCGTCTCGATGTCGGTCGACTCGATGTAATGGATATTGACGCGCGTGCGGGTTCGAATGCCGCCATGCACCAGCGCTTCGTTCAGCGAGATGTACGAATCGCGGATCTGCACGTACTTGCCGACCATGGCGATGTCGATCTGGCCGTCCGGATTCGCCTTGGCCTGAACGACGCGGCGCCATTCGCTCAGGT
>JBIITU010000087.1:0-10080 GCA_044340335.1 Steroidobacteraceae bacterium | reverse complement strand
CTGATCGACGCGCACGGCGCCCGGCCGCAGCAGCCGCGGTGCACCGTCGAGCAGCGACACGATGGTCGACTCGAGGCCGATGGTGGACTCACCACCGTCGAGGATCACGCTGACCGCATCGCCGAGCTCTTCGCGCACGTGCTCGGCGCGGGTCGGCGACAGGCGACCGAAGCGATTCGCGGACGGCGCGGCAATGCCGCCGCCGAAGGCAGTCAGCAGCTGCAGCGCCATGGGATGCGACGGAACGCGGATTGCAATCGTGTCTTGCCCGCCGGTCAGGAGATCCGAGACATCGGGGTGCCGGCGCAGCACGATCGTCAGCGGCCCCGGCCAGAAGCGTTCCGCGAGCATTTCGGCCTTTGCGGAGACATCGGTCGCCCAGCGCGGCAGGTAACGGGCGGAATCCAGATGCACGATGACCGGGTGGCTGGCAGGACGTCCCTTGGCTTCGTACAGGCGGCGCAAGGCAGCCGGATCGCGCGCATTCGCGCCGAGGCCGTAGACGGTCTCGGTCGGGAATGCGACCAGTTCGCCGTTCCGCAACGCGGTGACGGCGACTTCCAGCTCCTGCTGTGTGGCGCGGCGCAAACGACTCATCCGTTCATTGTAGCAACTGGGCCGCAAACTCGCGGGCCAGCATTTCCACGGACAAAGGCGCCGATCCTTCGGCCTTGTTGTTGATGATCACCAGACCTTCGTCGCCATTTTGCAACGCCTGCGCGACGACCGTGACGATCTCGCCGCGGGTATCGGGGTCCGGATCGACCAGCCGGTTGAAAGGCGCGTAACGGCTGCGCGCCTCCTCGTACATCTGCCCGCGTTCCAGCAGCCAGCGCACGACGCACAGACCGCGCGCCGGCCGCGCCAGCTGCTGCGTCAGGCGCGGCATGCGCGGATGCGCGCTGTAGCCGTGCACTGCGCCGGTCGCGGCGAGCAGGGCCTCGTAGTCGGCGCCGAGCATCGCGGCATCGCGCCATTCGATCGCGCAGCGCAACTCGCGCGGCATCGCCTGCAGGAACGCGTGCAGCTGCTCGAGCACGCGCTGCGGCTCGCGCAGCAGCGCGGCCGGCAACGGCGAGAACTGCAGCAGCAGCACGCCGAGGCGTTCGCCGAGGCCTTCGACGGCAGGCGCGACGACGTGGCGCAGCGCGTAGCCGGGATCCAGGAACGCCTCGGGCGCGCGCCCCAGGAATTCAGGCCGACGTGCACCCGGCGGAATCGTCAGCGCCGCGTGCGCCTTGACGAGGAAGCGGAACCCGGGTGGCGTGACGTTCGCGAACTCGCGCCACTCGGCGCTGCGCAGCGGCGCATAGAACGCGCGGTCGACGCCGACCGCGCGCAGCAGCGGATGCCGCGCGTACGCCGCGAGGCCATGCCGCGCGAGCTCAGTCTCGCGATGGCGGTGCGCCCAGACGAGCCCCTGCCAGCCGGGAAACGACCAGCTCGATGTGCCGAAGCGCAGCGCTTCCGGCAGCTGCGCCCCAAGCGACGCGAGCTCGTCCTGCGCCGCCGGTTCGACCGCGTCGGGCGCGACGGCGCCGAACAGATCCTGCTGGCCGCCGCTGCTCACTCGAGCTCGCGGCGCTCCCAGCCATCCGCGCCGCGGCGCAGCTCGTAGGCCGGCCAGTAGTGACGATCGAGCTTCAGCGTGATGACCTCCTGCGCATTGTTCCAGGCCAGGGTGCGCAGCCGGACCGACGAGCGATCCGGACGACCGGTGACGACGCGCAGGAAGGCGTCGAGATCAGGCGTCGCCACGCCGTCGACTTCGACGATGCGGCGTCCGGGAAACAGGCCGTGGCGCGTCGCCGGCGAGCCGTACGCAAAGTAGCCGACGTAGATGCCCTCGGGTGACATGCCACGCTGCGCACGCATGGGGCGGTGCGGTGCCTGCAGGGTCGCGCCGGCCCACTGCACGATCCGGTCGACATCCACGCCACTGAGCGCCACCGTCGGCACGTCGATGCGGCGCTCGGAGTTCTCGCGCCACACGGTCACCGTGACCTGCGGCCGATCGGCCACGGCGCGCTCGACCGCGCGGAACGCCGTCACGACGACGTCATCGACCGCGAGCAGCAGATCGCCCTGGCGCAACAGCCCCTGCGCCGGCGCGCCGCCAACCAGCCGCGCGATGCTCAGCACCTGCCGCTCCTGCGACCGGCTCGCGCTGATGCGTTCGATCCAGGCGTCAGGCAGGCCGAGCCGACGCGCCGTCGCCAGCGGCATCGGACTGAATTCGGCCTCGAGCGAGTGCAGCGGCTGGCCGGAGCGGGCGCGCTCGACCATGTCGGCGACCAGTTCGATCGCGATGCCGCGACTCATCTGCTGCACCTCGCGGCCGCTGTCGAACGCAAAGCTCGACCACAGGCCAATGACATTGCCGCGGCTGTCGACCATGACACCATCGTCGACGCCGGCGGCCGTCGTCAGGGAGGCGACTTCCAGATTCGCGTCACGGAACTGCATCGTCCGCGACAGCGGCAGCACCAGCGGCCCGACGTCGCCAATCTGCGTCGAGCGGACCTTGATGTCGCCGTCACGGCCGAGTCCCACGACCCACACCGTCTCGCCCACCTTGAACGGCCGCGGTGCGAGCGCGGCGGCGCGCACCGGCGTCGCACCGATCAGCGCCGGATCGAAGCGCACCAGCGCGAAGTTGTGCAGCGGATGGATGTACTCGACGCGACCCGGCACCTCGAGCGTGCCAGCGAACGTCAGCCGCACGTCGCCGATCGACACCGGCACGGTGTTGCGATCGACCACCACGAGGCCCTGCGCCGCATCGACGAGCAGGCCCGTGCCGTAGTAGTTGCGTTCGGTGACACCCGACACCGAGTACGGCATGTCGAAACCCACGCCGACCAGCGACGGCGCCACTCGCGCCGAGCGCGCGTCGGTCTCGGCGGCAAAGGTCGTGCTGCCGGCGGCCGGGCGCGGCGCGGCGGCGACCGCGGGCAGGTCGCTGCAATCCCAGAAGCCGCTGGCGTCATTGCGCGCGCAGCGGCGCGCCGCGAACCAGCGCCGGTCGAGCCGCACCGAGCGCAGCTGCGAGCCGTTCGGGTCTTCCAGCGTCGTGTAGCGCACCGTGATGCGGGCGCCGTCGCCCAACGGCTTGAGCAGTTCGACCAGCGCGTCGAGGTCGGCGATCTCCTGGCCGTTGACGGCGCGGATCACGGCGCCGCGCGGCACGCCGGCCGAGCCGAATGCGTAGCCCGGATTCGCCACCAGCACGCCGCTGACCGGCACGTTCAGGTGCCGCGCCCGCTGCCACGACAGCGTATGCAGGATGCCGTCGCTGAACTCGAGATAGTTGTCGGGGGTGATCGCGTGCAGGTCGCCGATCAGCAGGTTCGCGCGCACGCTCTGGCCGCCGCGATTGAGCTCGAGCGCGACGCTCGCGCCGACACCGTCGTCGAGCACGGCTGCGAGCGGGTCGAACTGCGTGACGTAGCGGCCGTTGACCCGCAGGAGGATGTCGCCGGGTTTGAGCGCGGTCGCCGCCGGGGAGCCGGGCTGCACCTCGGCGACCACCAGCATGCCGGTGTAGTCGGGAAACTGCCGGCGCACCTCGGCCTCGGTGGCGCCATCGAGGCCGAGCCGGCGCAACTCATCGAAAGGCGCGTAGGTGAACACCGTCTGCAGCGTGCCGCGCGTGACAGGCTTGCCGGCCTGGATCAGCTCCAGCGCCCGCTTCACGCGCCCCAGCGGCAGATAAAAGCTCGAGGCAGCGCCGGTTGCACCGCCCGCGTTCAATGCAACGACGCGGCCGCGAATGTCGACGACCGGCGAGCCCGACGAGCCGCCCGAGGTGCCAGAGGCCGCCTGCAGGTAGAAGGTGTTGAAGTCGTTGTACTTGCCGATGCCGTAGTTCGGCGCGAGCCGGTCGAGTTTGGCCAGGGTGCCCTGCAGGATCGACAACTGCTCGCCGGCATTGTTGCCGATCACGCGGATCTCGCGGCCGATCTGCGCGCCGTCCGGATGCAGCGGCAGCGCGGCCGGTCGCGTGAAGCGCAGCTTCGAGGGGTCGTACCGGTAGAAGCCGAAGTCGTGCACCGGATCGCGGTAGACCGGGTAGAGCTGCACTTCCTCGCGGTTCAGGAAGATCGCCTCGGCCGTGACCGGCCCGGGCGTGACGACGTGGCGGTTGGTCAGGATGAGGCCGCGCTCGGCATCGACGACGAATCCGGTAGCTTGCGAAGAGACATTCCACTCGGTGTCGAAGGCGCGCGTCTGGTCGACCTTGATCGCAACCACGCTGCCCGCGATCCGTTCGAGCGTGCCCGCCCATTCGGGCGGCGCACCCGGCACGGCCGCCTGTCCCTGCGCAGTCACGGGTGAAGGCGCGAGCCAACCCGCCAGCAACAAAGCCGGCAGCGCCATCCACGCGCACCTGCCGGGCAGGACCCTGCCGCGCATCCGCTCGCTCATGTCATGACCCTCGGTCGGCTAGAGACTGGTGCCGAAAGTATCGCGGTAGCGTGCCGAGAAATCCGTGAACCCGACCCGGTGATTCTGCGTGCCGTGCTGCTCGATCTTGATCGCGCCCATCAGCGAGGCGATCCGGCCGGTCGTGGCCCAGTCGAGGCCGCGCTGCAGGCCGAACAGCAGGCCGGCCCGGTACGCATCACCGCAACCGGTCGGGTCGCTGATGCGTTCGGGGCGCGCCACCGGTATCTCGATGCGCTGGCCGTCGGCGTAGATGTGCGAGCCCTCGCCGCCGCGCGTGACGATCAGCGCCTTGACCTTGGCCGCGATCTGCTCGAGCGACAGCCCGGTGCGCTCGCACAGCAGGCTGGCTTCGTAATCATTCGCGGCCACCCAGGTAGCCTGGCCGATGAAGCGGCTCAGTTCCGCGCCATCGAAAAGCGTCATGCCCTGGCCGGGGTCGAAGATGAACGGGATCCCCGCCGCGGCAAACTGTTCGGCGTGCTGGATCATGCCGTCGCGGTTCTCCGGCGCGACGATGCCGAGCTTGATGCCGCCGCCGTCGGGCACGCGGTTGGCGTGCGCGCGGTTCATCGCGCCCGGATGGAAGGCCGTGATCTGGTTGTTGTCGGCATCGGTCGTGATGTACGCCTGCGCCGTGTATTCCTCGTCGAACTGACGGATGTAATCCGTCACGAGCCCGCAATTGGCCATCCAGGCGCGATACGGCGCGAAATCCATGCCGACCGCCGCCATCACGCGGCCCTCGCCGCCCAGCATCTTCAGGTTGTAGCCGATGTTGCCGGCGCAGCCGCCGAAGTTCTTGCGCAGCCCAGGCACGAGGAACGCGACATTCAGCATGTGGATGCGATCGGCGAGGATGTGATCCTTGAAGCGGCCCTCGAAGACCATCACGGTGTCGTAGGCAACGGAACCACAGATCAGTGCAGTCATGGGACACTCCGCGCGCAGGCGCGATTTCGGGTGAAAACTGGGCGCAGCATTGCGCTCACCGGTCGAGCAGCACCAGCAGCCAGACCGTGCCGAGCAGGAAGAACGACAGCATCACGGCTGCCGAGCCGATGTCCTTGGCCAGCCCGGAGAGCTGGTGCCGTTCCATGCCGATCCGGTCGACGGTGGCCTCGATGGCGCTGTTGAGCAGTTCGACGATCAGGATCAGCAGCACCGGTGCGACCAGCAGCGCGCGCTCGACGCCGGTCTCGCCGAGCCACAGGCCGAGCGGGATCGCGACGACGGCGAGCGCGAGTTCCTGCCGGAACGCGGCCTCCTCGCGAAACGCGCCGCGAAATCCCTTCCAGCTGTTGCCGAACGCGCGCAACACGCGCGTCACGCCGCTGGGCTTGAGTCGATCGATCGGGGGTGTCACGACGCGAGTGTACCTTGCCCGACCGGTCGGGCGCTCAGGCCGCGCCTTTCCAGGTCAGGTCGAGCTGCTTCGCGGCGCGCACGTCGTCGAGGCGGCGAACCGGCATCGTGTGCGGTGCCGTTTTGACCAGATCCGGCTGCTGCCGCGCCTCGTCGAGGATCGCCGCCATCGCCGCGACGAACTCGTCCAGCGCCTGCTTGCTCTCGGTCTCGGTCGGCTCGATCAGCAGGCACTCCGGCACCAGCAGCGGGAAGTAGGTGGTCGGTGCGTGGAAACCATAGTCGAGCAGCCGCTTCGCGACATCCATCGCCGTGATGTTGAGCTCGCGCGCCTCGCGCTTCATCGTGACGATGAACTCGTGGCTCGCGCGCCGGTTCTTGTACGCGATCTCGTAACCGAGTTCGCGCAGCCGCGCGAGCACGTAGTTCGCATTCAGCGTCGCGTACTCGCCGACGCGGCTCATGCCGTCGCGGCCCAGCATCCGCATGTAGATATAGGCGCGCAGCAGCACGCCGGCATTGCCCATGAAGGTGGACAGGCGGCCGATCGACTGCGGCAGGTCGCGTTCGGTGAGCCAGCGATACAACGGGCCGTCGCGGCCCGCATCGCAACCCACGACCGGGATCGGCATGAACGGCAGCAGGCGCTCGCCGACGCCGACCGCACCTGCCCCCGGCCCGCCGCCACCGTGCGGCGTCGAGAAGGTCTTGTGCAGGTTCATGTGGATGACATCGAAGCCCATGTCGCCGGGCCGCACCTTGCCGAGGATCGCATTCAGGTTCGCGCCGTCGTAGTACAACAGGCCGCCGGCCTCGTGGACGATGCGCGCGACCGCTTCGATCTTGCGTTCGAAAACGCCCAGCGTCGACGGATTGGTCAGCATGATGCCCGCCGTGTTCGGGCCGACGACGGCCTTCAGGGCCTCGAGGTCGACGTCGCCTTCGGCATCGACCGGAATCTCGCGGACCACGCAGCCGCCCATCGTCGCGGTCGCGGGATTCGTGCCGTGCGCCGCCTCGGGCACGATGATCTCGTTGCGGGCCAGATCACCGCGCGCGCGGTGATAGGCGCGGATCATCGCGACGCCGGCGAACTCGCCCTGCGCGCCGGCCATCGGCGTCAGCGACACGCCGCGCATGCCCGTCACTTCCTTCAGCATCTCCTGCAATTCGAACATGCAGGCGAGGAAGCCCTGGCCCTGTGATTCGGGCGCGAGCGGATGCCGACCGAGGAACTCCGGCAGCATCGCGTACTGGTTACAGGCCTTCGGGTTGTATTTCATCGTGCACGACCCCAGCGGGTAGAAGTGCGTGTCGATCGAGAAGTTCAGCTGTGACAGGCGCGTGAAGTGCCGCACCGTTTCAAGCTCGCTGATCTCGGGCAGCAGCGGCTGCGAGCGACGCCGCAGCGCCGCGGGAATATCGCTGGCATCGCCCGCCACCGATGGCCACTGGCCGAAGGCGCCGCGTCCCGGCCGCGAGTGCTCGAAGATGACCTTTTCCTTGCCATGAACCATGTCGATACTCCTCAGGCAGCCTGCGCGCGACGCACGGCGTCACCCAGCAGCGCCGCATAGCGCTCGATGTCGGCGCTGGTCTTGGTCTCGGTCGCGCAGACGAGCAGCGCGGGCCCGAGTTCCGGGTAGTGTTCGGCCAGATCGAGGCCGCCGAGCAGGCCCTGCGCCTCCATCTCGCGCAGCACCGCCGCGACCGGTCGGTCGAACTGCAGCACGGCCTCGTGGAAGCGCGGCGCACTGAATGCCGCGCGCACGCCCTTGATGCGTGTCAGCGCGGCAACCAGCTCCTGCGTGCGCTGGTGCGACACCGCCGCGACGCGCCCGAGCCCGACCGGGCCCAGCAGCGACAGGTAGATCGTCGCCGCCGTCATCAACAGGCCCTGGTTGGTGCAGATGTTCGAGGTCGCCTTGCCGCGGCGGATGTGCTGCTCGCGCGCCTGCAGCGTCAGCGTGAAGCCTTCCTTGCCGTCGAGATCGACCGTGCGCCCGACGATGCGCCCGGGCATCGAGCGCACGTAATCCATGCGCGTCGTCATGAAGCCGAAGTACGGGCCGCCCGATGACAGCGGCACGCCGAGCGGCTGGCCGTCGCCGACGACGATGTCTGCGCCCTTCGTGCCCCACTCGCCCGGCGGCTTCAGCAGCGCGAGCGAGGTCGGATTGACGACCGCGATCACGAACGCGCCGTGCGCGTGCGCCCAGTCCGTCAGTGCGTCCACATCTTCGAGCGTGCCGAAGAAATTCGGCTGCTGGATCACGAGCGCCGTGATGTCCTCGCCCTCGTACGCAGCCAGCGCGGCGCTGTCGAGCTTGCCCGTGTCGCGCTCGTAGCCAACCTCCTCGAAGCGCATGCCCTGGTTGCCCGCAGTCGCGACCGCGGCCTTGCGGTAGTTCGGGTGCAGCGTGCGCGGCACGAGCACCCGCATCGACTTCGACTTGCGGTGCGCGCGCGCCGCCATCAGGGCGGCCTCGGCCACGCCCGAGCCGCCGTCGTAAAGCGACGCGTTCGACACCTGCATGCCGGTCAGGCTCGCGATCATCGTCTGGTATTCGTAGATCAGCTGCAGCGTGCCCTGGCTGGCCTCAGCCTGGTAAGGCGTATAGGCGCTGTAGAACTCGCCGCGCGTCGTCAGCGCCCAGACCGCCGACGGGATGTGGTGCTCGTAGGCGCCGGCACCCAGGAAGCACAGCGGGCGGCCATCCTGCCGCGCACGCTCACTCATCAGTCGGCCGATCTCCATCTCGCCCATGGCTTCCGGGATGCCGGGCAGCCCCGCCACGCGCAGCGACGCGGGAATCTCGTCGAACAGGTCTTCGATCGACTTGGCGCCGATCGTCGCGAGCATCTCGGCGACGTCGGCCTCGGTATGCGGAATGAACGGCATGGTTCAGCCTCCCTCGGCCGCGAGCACGGCGGCGTAGTCATCGGCGGACAGCATCGCTTCGTATTCGGCCATGGACCCCGGCTGGATGCGCATCAGCCAGCCCGTGCCGTAGCAATCCTGGTTGATCAGTTCCGGCGTGCCGGCCAGTTCCGTGTTGGCCGCGACGACCGTGCCGGCCACTGGCGAGTAGACATCCGAGGCGGCCTTGACCGACTCGACCACCGCGCAGGCCTCGCCGGCACCGACAGCGCGCCCGGCCTCCGGCGTCTCGACGAACACCAGGTCGCCGAGCGCGTGCTGGGCGTGGTCGGTGATGCCGATCTCGAGCTGGCCGTCGCCGAGCGGGCGGGCCCATTCGTGGGATTTCGTGTAACGACGATCGGCGGGCACCTGGCTCATGACGGACTCCTGCAGAAGAAAATCTGAAAAGGCGTGGGTAGCGATTCAGCTGAGAACGGCGACGACCCGGCCGTGTCGCACGAACGGCATCTTGACGACGCGCGCCGACATCAGCTTGCCGCGGATGTCGACCTGCACGCGTTCGCCGACGCCGCGCGGCACGCGCGCGAACGCGATCGAGCGCTCCATAGTCGGCGCATAGCTGCCGCTGGTGGTCTCGCCTTCGCCGACACCCGGGACGACGACGCGCTGGTGGCTGCGCAGCACGCCGCGGTCCTCGAGCACGAGGCCGACGAAGCGCGCCGAGTCACCGCGCTCGCGCAACGCCTCGAGCGCGGCGCGGCCGATGAAATCGCGCGCTGGCGGATCGAACGCGACCGTCCAGGCGAGTCCGCTTTCGAGCGGATGATGCTGCTCGTCCATGTCGTTGCCGTACAGGTTCATGCCGGCCTCGAGGCGCAGCGTGTCGCGCGCGCCGAGCCCGCAGGACGCGACGCCCGCGGCGTTGAGGCGTCGCCAGGCCGCCTCGGCGGCCGCCGCCGGCAGCATCAGCTCGAAGCCGTCTTCGCCGGTATAGCCGGTGCGCGCGACGAAGCACGGCTCGCCGCCGGCCAGGCGCGACTCGCGCCCGAAGAAGGCACCCAACGCGAGGCAGCCCTCGCGGGCATCGGCCGCGAACAGTTCGCGCACCACGGCGGCGCGCGCATCGGGCCCCTGCACCGCGAGCATCGCCAGATCAGCACGTTCGATGACATCGATGTCGAGCGACTGCGCCGCGACCTGGGCGCGAATCCAGGCGAGGTCCTTGTCGCGCGTGCCGGCGTTGACGACCAGCCGGAACCAGCGCTCGTCGAGGAAGTAGACGATCAGGTCGTCGATGACGCCGCCGGTTTCGTCCAGCATGCAGGAATACAGCGCCTTGCCCGGCACCGTCAGTTTCGCCACGTCGTTGGCCAGAGGTGGCGCAG
>JBIITU010000086.1:0-10092 GCA_044340335.1 Steroidobacteraceae bacterium | reverse complement strand
GTCGTCAACTTCGAGTACCTGTACTTCGGCCACTCGGTAGCCCCCTACCACCTCGAGAGCAGCTACCTGATCACGGCCGACGGCGCTGAGTGCCTGCACACCCTGCCGCACGAACTGTTCGTCGTGACGTGACGGGCAGCCTACTGCGCGGTGAAGCCGCCATCGACGCTGAGCACCGACCCCTGGCACAGCGTCGAATCGTCTGACGCGAAGAACAGGATTGCGCCGGCCACTTCTTCCGACGTACCCATGCGGCCGATCGGCATCACGCCGCGCAGCATTTCCTTCGCCGCTTCCTGATCCGGCATCAGCTTGGTCCAGCGCTCCATCATCGGCGTCAGGATGACGCCCGGGCAGACGCAGTTGATGCGCACGCCGGATTTCGCGAGCTCGATCGCCATGTCGCGGGTGAACACCACGAGCCCGCCCTTGGCACTACCGTAAGCGGTCGACAGCGGAAAGCCCACCAGCCCGTTCAGCGATGACACGTTGATGACGCTGCCGCTGGCACGCTTCACCATGTGGGGCACCACGTGCTTGCACATCAGCCACGGGCCCTTGAGGTCGGTGTTCAGCACCATGTCCCACTCTTCGGACGTGGTCTGGTCATAGGCGCGATTGAGTTCGCTGCCGGCGTTGTTGACCAGGATGTCGATGTGCCCCCACAGCTCCATCGCGCGCGCCGCGATCGCGACGGCGCTGGACTCCAGTCGCACATCGCACTCGATCGCGCTGGCCGCGGCGCCGAGCTCTGCCGCGAGCGCCTGCGCGGCCGCGAGGTTGCGGTCGGCGATCAACACGCGCGCGCCCTCGGCCACGAAGCGACGCACCGTCGCCGCGCCAATCCCGCTTGCACCGCCCGTGACGATGCTCGTCCTGTCCTTCAGTCGCATCAATCCCCCTCCATCAGTAATCAGTTGCGCGGCATGCGCCGCAGTTCGCGCACCCACGCGTTGCTCGCCGGTGCCTGCGTGCCCGTGACGACGAACACGCGCCGCCGCGCATCGCGATGCACGGCGCTGACGATCGCCACCTCGGCCAGATCCGCGCGACCGATCGTACCCTCGGGCGGCGGACCGTTGGGATCGGGCGCCACGGCCGGCGCGCGCATCCGCAGTTCTTCGAGCGAGGCGCGGTAGTCATCCTGCGCGACGACGAGGATGCCATAGCGGTGCGGCGGCCGCGGCAGTATGCCGGTCGGACGCAGGATCACATAGTCGATGCCCGAGGCGACCAGCAGTTTCTCGGCCTCGCGCTTCGCCGCGAAACCGCGCTTGAAGGGGCCCTGCGGCCAGTCGGATTCCGGCCGGCCGACGGTCATGCCGGTGATCAGCACGATGCGCTTGATGCGGGCCTTGCGGCCGGCCGCGATCAGGTTGCGCATGCCGCCGAGGTCGACTTCGTCGACGCCGTTCGGGCCTTCGAGCGCTCGCGTCGCCGCGGCATTGATGACGACATCGATGCCGGCAAGCGCGGCGCCCAGTGTCTCGGGTTTCGTCAGGTCGCCCTGCACCCAGTCACGGTCACCGCTCCAGCGTTGCTTGGCCCGCTCGATGTCACGGACCAGCAGGCGTGGCCGCGCGCCGACCGCATCCAGCGCCGCGACGATGTCGCCGCCGTTGTTGCCGGTCGCGCCGATGACGAGGATGCGGGTCTTGCGGATCCGCTCGGCAAGCTCAGCCGATGCGGGGCTATAGGCAGGTGCCACCTGATCGGGCCGCGTCGGCTTGGTGGCCAGCGCGGGCACAGCCGCTGCGCCGAGCAGCAGGGCGATGAGGGTGGTGAACAATATCCGCATGGCGATGCCTGCAATCCGGTGACGGGAGCCAACGGTATACCCGCCGGCGCTGCGATGCGCCATCATTACGCCCTCGCGTGACCTGGCCGGGGTCGCGCCGCCAACCCGGGGATTCACGATGATTCGATACCTCAAGAACGGCCGCTCGGCCGACGACGCGGCCACCGACGACGCGAAGGTCCGCGCCACGGTCGAAGGCCTGCTCGCGGACATCGGCCAGCGCGGCGATGCGGCCGTGCGCGAGTACTCCGCCAAATTCGACCACTGGTCGCCGCCCTCGTTCCGCCTGACCAAGGCCGAGATCGAGGACTGCTATCGACAGCTGCCGCAGCAGGCCATCGACGACATCCGCTTCGCGCAGGCGCAGGTGCGGCGCTTTGCCGAAGTGCAGCGTGCCGCGCTGCGCGACGTCGAGGTCGAGACACTGCCCGGCGTGATCCTGGGACACCGCAACGTGCCGATGGAGTCGGTCGGCTGCTACGTGCCCGGCGGCAAGTATCCACTCGTCGCCTCGGCGCACATGAGCGTCGTGACGGCCAAGGTCGCCGGCGTGCCGCGCGTGATCGCGACGGCGCCACCGTGGCAGGGCAAGCCGGCCCCCGCCATCGTCGTGGCGATGGACATGGCCGGCGCAGACGAGATCTACACGCTGGGTGGCGTGCAGGGCATCGGTGCGATGGCGCTCGGCACCGAGACCATCAAGCCGGTCGACATGCTGGTCGGTCCGGGCAATGCGTTCGTCGCCGAAGCGAAGCGCCAGCTGTTCGGCCGCGTCGGCATCGATCTGTTCGCGGGCCCGACCGAAACGCTGGTCATTGCAGATGATTCGGTCGACGGCGAACTGTGCGCCGCGGACCTGCTGGGCCAGGCCGAACATGGCCCGAACTCCCCTGCCGTGCTGCTGACCAACTCCGAGCAGCTCGCGCACGACACGATGCGTGAAGTCGAGCGGCAGCTGACCGTGCTGTCCACCGGCGAGATCGCGGGCAAGGCCTGGCGCGACTACGGCCAGGTCATCGTCTGCGACACCTACGAGGAAATGGTGCAGAAGGCCGACGAGATCGCCTCGGAGCACGTGCAGGTCATGACGCGTGACCCGGATTACTTCCTGAACAACATGCGCAACTACGGCGCGCTGTTCCTCGGCCCGGAGACCAACGTGTCGTACGGCGACAAGGTCATCGGCACCAACCACACGCTGCCGACCAAGAAGGCAGCCCGCTACACGGGCGGACTGTGGGTCGGCAAGTTCATCAAGACCTGCACCTACCAGAAGATCACGAAGGAAGCGTCGCTGCTGGTCGGCGAGTACTGCTCGCGGTTGTGCGCGCTCGAGGGCTTCGCCGGCCACAAGGAGCAGGCGGACATTCGCGTGCGGCGTTACCGGAACGCGTGAACCTCTCCGTCCTCGACATCTTCAAGGTCGGGATCGGCCCATCGAGTTCGCACACGATGGGGCCGATGAACGCGGCGCGCCGCTTCGCGCTGGATCTCGAGGAGCGCGGGCTGCTGAGCCGCGTGCAGTCGATTGCCGCGCAGCTGTACGGCTCGCTCGCGCTGACGGGCAAAGGCCACTGTACCGATCGCGCCGTGCTGCTCGGGCTCGAGGGCTTTGCGCCCGACAGCATGGACCCCGACGCGATCGAACCGACGCTGGCGCGTATCCGCTCGCAGCAGCGCCTGCGGCTGCTCGGCCAGCACGAGATCGGCTTCGACGAACCGATGGACCTGCTGTTCCATCGCGACCAGACCCTGCCCGGCCACCCCAACGGCATGCGCTTCACGGCACTCGATGCCAGCGGTGCGGTGCTGCATCGCGAGGAGTTCTTCTCGACCGGAGGCGGCTTCATCGTGCGCGCGGCGGCGTTGGGCCAGCCGCCGGGCGATGCGCGCGCGATCCAGGTGCCGCTGCCGTTCGCGTCGGGCGATGAGCTGCTCGCGCGCTGCCGCGAGCATGGCCTCGAGATGCACGAACTCGTGCTGCGCAACGAGGGTGCCTGGCGCGACGACGCTGCGACGCGCGCGGCGCTGCTCGGCATCTGGCGGACGATGGAGCAATGCATCGAGCGTGGCTTCCGCAGTCAGGGACTGTTGCCGGGCGTGCTGAAGGTCAAGCGCCGCGCGCCCAAACTCTATCGCCAGCTCCACGAATCAAGCGCCGATGATCCGATGCGCGCGCTGGACTGGCTGAACGCGTTCGCGCTCGCCGTCAACGAAGAGAATGCCGCCGGCGGTCGCGTCGTCACCGCGCCCACGAACGGCGCCGCCGGCATCGTGCCTGCAGTGCTCGCGCACTACCGGCGCTTCGAGCCGGGCGCGAGCGACGATGGCGTACTGCGCTTCCTGCTCGTCGCGGGCGCGATCGGCATGCTCTACAAGACCAACGCGTCGATCTCGGGCGCCGAGATGGGCTGTCAGGGCGAAGTGGGCGTGGCCTGCTCGATGGCGGCAGGCGGCCTGGTTGCGGCGCTCAACGGCAGCAACGAGCAGATCGAGAACGCCGCCGAGATCGGCATGGAGCACAACCTCGGGCTCACCTGCGATCCGATCGCGGGGCTGGTGCAGATTCCGTGCATCGAGCGCAACGCGATGGGTGCCGTGAAGGCCGTCAACGCAGCGCGGCTTGCGCTGCGCGGCGATGGTGACCACAAGGTGTCACTGGATCAGGTCATCAACACGATGCGCCAGACAGGCCATGACATGTCGACCAGCTACAAGGAAACCTCGCAGGGCGGCCTCGCGGTCAATGTGCCGGAGTGCTGAGCGCGGCGCGGTAGTGCGGCAGCGAGCGCCAGATCAGCCAGCTCGCGACGGCCGCAGCGCCGCCGCAGACGATGCCCAGTGACGCGCCGACGCGCGCGGGGTCGCCGAACACGTGATCGGTGATCAGCGCCACGAGCGTCGGCGCGAGCCCGAGGCCGGATACCGACGCGATGAACACCCACAGCGATGACACGACGCCGCGCATGCGATTCGGCGTGGCGAGCTGCAGCGCCGTCGCGAACAGTGCCTGCGGCAGACTGAAGCAGAACGTCGCGAGTCCCGCGCAGGCGAGCACGGTCGCGTAGGTCGGCGCGAAGGGCAGCGCGATCGCGACCGGCAGCAGGCACAGCGCGGCGATCATGGCCGTGCGCACCGGACTGTCGAGCGGATGCCGTTTCGCGATCCAGCGTCCGACCGCGGGTCCGGACAACACGCCCGCCGAGCCCATGATCAGCACGAGCGCGCCGTACTGCAGCCCGAGGGTGGCGCGGTCGGCGTCGAAGTTGCGGGTCAGGTAGCTTGGCACCCAGGCCGGCAAGGCGTAGAGCACCATCACCAGCATTGCCATGCCGGCATAGAAGCGAAAGAAGAACGCCCGACCGCGCCACAGGAAGGAGGCGACTTCGCGCAGCGTGAACTGCTGCTGGTCGGCCGACTCAGCACCGGGCTCGGCGGCGCTGCGTCGTACGGGCTCGCGCACCCAGACCCCGATCGCCAGGGCCAGCAGCAGACCCGGCGCGCCCACCACGATGAAGGTCAGCTGCCAGGGCTCGAACGCGGCGAGCATCGGCAGCGCATCGCGAATCCCGGCGACGGAACCCAGCACGAGGCCGCCGAAAATCAGCGCGAGTCCGCCACCCAGGTAGGGCCCCATCAGGAACACGCTCATCGCGCGCGGCAGTTCCTGCTTCGTGTACGAATCGCTGAGGATGGACCAGGCGGCCGGCACGAGGCAGGCCTCCGCAGCGCCCACACCCGCGCGGGCGATGAACAAACCCCAGTAGCTGTCGGTCAGCCCGCAGGCCACCGTGAAGGCCGACCAGAGCGCGACGCCCGCGACCATGATGTTGCGGCGATTGCCGGCGTCTGCCATGCGGCCGAACAGCGGGGCGAACAGGATAAACGCGCCCATGAAGGCGAAGCCCTGCAGCAGGCTGATCTCGGTATCCGTCGCGATGATGTCGCGCTTGATCGGGTCTACCAGCAGGTTCAGCAGCTGGCGATCGATGAACGCGACGGTGTACGCGAGCGTCAGCAGCAGCAGCATGCTGCGCAGGTAGCGCGCGGATGCGGGCGTCACGCTGCGGTGTATCCGCCGTCGACCGTGAACACGGCGCCGGTGACCCAGCGCGCCTCGTCCGAGGCGAGGTACACGGCCATCCCGGCGACGTCATCCACGGTGCCGAGGCGCCCGAGCGGATAGCGCGCTGCATTGGCTTGTAGTGCTTCCTCGAGCGTCTGCCGCGACCCCATCGCGATGCCGCCGCGCTCCTCGTAGGTCCGCGTGACGAGCGGTGTCACCACCGTCCCGGGGCAAATGGCATTGAAGCGGATGTTCTGCGCGGCGTACTCGACCGCCGCCTGGCGCGTCATGCCGACCACACCAGCCTTGGCAGCGGCATACGGCATGATGCCGCTGAACCCGACCAGGCCGCCGATCGAAGCCTGGTTGATGACCGAGCCGCCACCCTGCGACTGCATGCAGGGCAGCACCGCCTTGCTGCACAACCAGACGCCCGTGAGGTTCACGGCGAGCACGCGATCCCAGGTCTCGCGGGACGTGGACGCGATCGAACCGACGCCGGCGATGCCGGCATTCGCAAACAGGATGTCGATCCGGCCGAACTCGCGCGCCGCGACTTCCGCCATGCGCTCCGTGTCGGGTTCCAGCGTGACGTCGACTTCGACGCCGCGCGCGCGGCCGCCTGCTGCGACGATCTCGGCGGCCACCCGTTCAGCACCGGCGCGATCGACGTCGGCGCACAGCACGGCAGCGCCCTCGATCGCGAATCGCAGGGCGCTGGCCCGGCCAAGGCCGGAACCAGCGCCCGTGATGACCGCGACTTTTCCGGCGAGCCGGCCGCTCATCGCGCTGTTCAGTCGTAGTTGTAGGTCAGGCGCACGCCGACTGTGCGTGGCATGCCACCCCAGGTCTGCGTCGTCAGCGCGTTGTCCAGCGCGAAGTCGAAGTACTCCTCGTCCGCCAGATTCCGACCGAACAATGAAACCACGAGCTTTTCATTCTCGGTCTTGTAGCTGATGCTGGCATCGATCAGGCCGTAGGCGGGCTGGCGGATGATCCGCGCGTTCAGGGCGTCGTTGAAGTACTCGTCCGTCCAGTTGTAGGAAATGCGGAAGCCGAGCTCGCCACCCGCCGCGAGCGGCCGGTCGTAGCTGGCCGCGACGTTGTAGGTCAGTTCAGGGACACGCTCGAACTTCTTGGCGCGGGCGGCAGCCGGGTCCGTCAGCGGGTTGTAGCCCGGCACGCCGTCTGCATCGAAGCCCTCGAACTTGTCATACGAGGCGTCGACATAGCCGACGCTGGCGTCCAGCTTGAACCCCGGCGCGAGGATCGCCGACATCTCCAGTTCGACGCCACGGATGGATGCCGAGGCGGCATTGATCAGTCGCTGCAGACGACCCGTTGGATCGACAGTGAGCGGCACGTCCTCGAGCGCGAGACGCTGGATGTCGGTGTAGTCGGATTCATACACGGCCGCATTGAAGCGCAGCTTGCCGTCGTTGACGGTGGTCTTGAAGCCAAGTTCGAAAGCCTCGACCGTCTCCGGGCGCGGCGAGCTGTTCAGGAACGAGTCGACCGTGTTAGCGCGGGCGTCGAACGTACCGCTGCGGAACCCTTCGGTGCGGCTCAGGTAGACCATGGTGTCATCGCTGAAGTTGTACTTCACGGCGACCTTCGGCGTGAAGTCGGACCAGCTGTTGTTGCGACTGAGCACGTTCGTGCAGGTGGAGAAATCGAGCGCGCAGGTGCCGAGCGCCGCGAATCGCGCCGTCTTCTCTTCCTTCGAATGGCGCCCGCCGACCGTGACCTCCCAAGCGGTGCCGAGCTTGACGTTCGCCTCGGCGAAGAAGCTGAGGTTGTCGTGGTCGATGCCAGCGATCTGCGCCCGGTCGATGAGGCCAGCATCGGCCAGGCCCATGCCGGTGATGATCTGGCGCCGCTCGCCGACGAAGTAGCTCTGGTCAAAGTAGAACGCACCGATCACGAATTCGTAGCGCTCGGAGAACTTCGACGCGTAGCGAAGCTCCTGGCTGCGCTGATCGGCCGTCTCGGAATTGTCGGGGAAGTGGAAGATCGTGAACGGCGTGCCGTCGAAATCCGTGCTGGACTTGTACGTCAGGTCGCGATACCCGGTCACCGACGTCACGACGCCATGGCCGAGATCCCAGTTGAGCTCGCCTACGAGGCTCTTGACGTCGGCGTCGTTGTAGCCGATCAGGTTGTGATTGATCTGGTACGGATCAGACGGCGGCGTGTAGCCGTGGATCGTCTGCGGCCGGCGGCCCACGACCGTATTGACGATGTTGCGGCTGTTGGCCGTGCCGCTCTCGTCCTTCAGGTACTCGCCGATCAGCGTGAAATCGACGTTGTCGGTCGGCGTGAAGCGCAGCATCGGCCGCACGATCAGCATGTCGACGTCAGGCTTGGTGCCCGTGGGGCTGTCCGGCATGCCCATCGGGTTGATTGCGAGGTTGACTGTTCCGCCATTCGCGTCTTCCCAGTAGCCATCGCGGTTGCGGCTCATGACCGCCACTTTCGCGGCCAGCTTGTCCTTCAGCAGCGAGCCTTCGATGCTGAACGACGCATCGAGCCGGTTGTAGTTGCCCGCCAGCAGTTCGGCGCGAATGCCGAATTCGCCGTCAGGCCGCCGCGTGCGGATGTTCACGGCTCCGCCGGTGACGTTGCGGCCGAAGATCGTGCCTTGCGGACCGCGCAACACCTCGATGCTCTCGCGGTCGAACACGTCGACGACGGTGCCGACGGGATACCCGAGGTACATGCCGTCGACGAAGATGCCGACCGCCGGATCGAGCGAGCGGGTCGAACCGCTGATGCCGATGCCGCGGACGAAGAAGTTCGGGAAGGATGCAAACGTCGACGACGGCGCCAGCATCGCGCCGGGCGCGAGACGGCCGATGTCGGAGATGTCCACGGCGAAGGTCTTGGCGATCAGCGCCTCATTGACTGCCGTCACGGCGATCGGGACATCCTGCACCGATATGCCGGCGGCGCGCTTCTGCGAAGTGATGACGACCTCTTCGATCTGGTCGTCAGCCGCTTGCAGCTGGCCCGACGCCGAAGCGCCGATCAGTGCAGCAATGCACAGGCTGAGCATGGATTTGCCGCGTCGTGTCGTCATAACCCCCCCCGAGGAATGAAACGCTGCCGACGGGAATCGAGCGACTCACGCAGGCAGTTCGTTAAATATTGAACTAACGTCGTACGTAGTCCAACATAGTTTGCGCGCGCGATGCAACAGGCGCGGGAATGCGAATGACGATGACGCAGAAAGTACGCAGTGCAAAAAGAACCGCGGGGGTTGTGCCCGATGCTGGCAGCGGAGTCGCACTGCCGGCGGGGCTTGATTCGGGCTATGCGATTGCCCGGCTCGCGCGACTGATCGCGCGCGACGCGACCCGGCGCGTCGGGGAAGTCCTGGGTCTGACGCTCGCCGAGTGGCGCTTGCTGCTGATCATGCAGCCAGAGAAGCAGGCACACCTGGATGAACTCGCCGACCGTGCCCTGCTCGAGAAGAGCCACGCGTCGGTCGCCGCGACCACGCTGTGCGCCAAGAAGCTGGCGCGCCGCGCTGCCAGCCCTGGCGATCGCCGTCGCGTGTTGTTCGCGCGCACCGCGCTCGGCACGCGCGAAGTGCAGACCTATCTGGCCGCGACGGCTGCAGAGCGCGCGTCGCTGTGGGATGTCCTGACGTCTGCCGAGCAGGCGGTGCTGCGCAAGTCCCTGGCACGCCTGCTCGCCGCGGCGGAGTCTTCCCTCGTGACCGCGGCGGGTCGACGCGCGTCCCGTCCGAAACGGCGCGCCTAGGACGCCCGCGACACCCATGTTCCCAGATATCGACACTCTCGCGGCGCGGCTGCGCGGCCACCGGCTCCCCGGCGGCGAGTACCGGATCAGCATCGCGGAATCGCGACAGGTGGCGCGCCTCAGCGGCTTCGAGGCGTCGCAGCCGCACCCGGTGTTCAGCAGCGTCGTCACGCTCAAGGCGCTGGGCGTGAGCATCGAGCAGTTGTGCGATCTGTGCGAGTTTCGGCTCGAGGATGGACCGATGCTCGGCGAATTCACGACTCGGTTCTTCCAGCCGCTCGAGCAGGATGTTCGCTACACGACCAACGCCACGATCGAGTCGATCGACCGCGCCCACAGTGCGCGCGCGGGCGTACTCGATCGGCTGCGATTCGCGGTGCACATCTGCCTGCCGAATGGCGCTGTCGCGGCGGAAGTGCGTTATCTCTGGCTGCTGCCGCGCGGCAAAGCGGAACACTGATGC
>JBIITU010000109.1:0-9225 GCA_044340335.1 Steroidobacteraceae bacterium | reverse complement strand
CGGCGAGAGTTGGGCGGCGTCACGGGCCAGACCTCGGTCAGCCCACTCGAGGTCAGATCCCAGAGCGGATACGGCGCGTTGCGGTCGAGCCGCGACAGCTCCGCGTAGTGCGTGTCGCCGCTGATGCAGACCAGCCCGTTGGCGCGCGTGCGACGGATCGCCTCGAGCAGCCGCTGGTGGTCGTCGGCATAGTTGATCCACGCCTCCCAGCCCGGGAAGTCAGCGATGACCTGCAGGCTCGACGCGAGGATGCGCAGGTCCGCAGGCTTTGCCAGTTCGCGCTCCAGCCACTGCCACTGCGTCTCCCCCAGCATCGTGGCAGCCGCGTCCGGGTTGCGCTCGTATGGACCGGGCACCTGCTGCCCCGCCTTGTGGAGTTCGTCAGCCCAGTTCTTGTAGGGCTTGCCGCCGAGGTCCAGCGTGCGGATCGGCGTGCGATTGAAGCGCAGGTCCGGCAACAGCACCTGCAGCCGACGACCGCCGGCCTCGAGCATCACGGCATCGTAGATCCCGTTGCGACTGCGGCGCGGCGACTCCGCCGCCTCGCCCCAGAAGTCGCAGAAGATCTGCTGCGATTCGCGCTTGTACGGGTACTCGGCACCGGCGTCGTTCTCGCCGTAGTCATGATCGTCCCAGATCGCGAGCACCGCGCTGCGCTCGCACAGCGCCTTGAAGCCGGGCTTCGCGCCCAACTGCGCGTACTTGGCACGCAGCACGCCCATGTCGCGCGTGTCGCCGTAGATGTTGTCGCCGAGGAAGATGAACAGATCCGGCTGGTAGGCGAGCACCGCCTCCCAGATCGGCTGATCCTTGTCCTGCTTCGCGCAGGCGCCGAACGCGATGCGGGTCGGCAGTTGGTCCGCACGGGGTCGCCGCGCGCCGGAACGCACCGGTTCGGCGCGCGGCGCGGGATCCGCGCCGCCGCCCTCGGCCGCAATCACGGGGGGAGTCGTGAGGCCGAGGGCGGTGAGACTGCCGAGGGCGCCGGCTGCACCGAGCAGCTCGCGCCGCCGCATCAGAAGCTCGCCTTGAGCGTGACGAAGAACTGGCGCGGCGCGCCGCGCAGCAGCGTCTGCGCCGTGCCACCGGGATCCGCGTTCGTGAAGCCGCCGGAACCGATGGTCGAGATGTAGAACTCGTCGGCGATGTTCGTCACGGCGCCCTGCACGGTCAGCTCTTCGAACAGACCGGCATTCGCGAAGCGGTAGCCGACACTGCCGTTGAACAGCGTCTGCGCATTGACACCGCCCTGGTTCAGGTAGGTGTAGAAGCGCTTGCCAACATAGTTGCCATCGACGCGCGCGAAGAACCGGCCGTTGTCCCAGGCGAGTTCCGACTTGATCATGACCTTAGGCGCATCGACGACCTGCTTGCCGGCGACCGGCACGACCACGCCGTTGCTGGTGAAGTTGTCGTCGTACTGCGAGTCGTTCCAGGCGAACGAGTTGAACCAGGTCAGGTACTGCATCGGGCGCCAGCTCAGCGCCGCTTCGAGGCCCTGGCTGGTGACACTGCCGACATTGGCCAGGATCGCCGCGTTGCCGAGGATGGAGGGGCCCTGCTGGATGGCCAGCAACCGGTCGTCGAACTTGACCTGGTAAGCGCTCAGCACGCCCTCGAAGGCCGTCGCGCGGAAGCGCCAGCCCAGTTCGACCGTCGTCGAGGTTTCGGGATTCAGGCTCTCGAGCACCTGCGAGAATCCCGGCGCCGCCGCGGCACCCGAGCTGAACGGACCGGCGGTCTTGGCGCTGACGAACGCGCGCGTGTTCTGCGCGAACTGGCCGAACACCTCGTTGGTGTCGGACAGCGTCCACGCGAACCCGACTTGCGGCAGGAAGCCTTCGTCGGCCTCGATCGAGGCGTTGAAGTTCGGCGCTCCCATGACCTGCACGGTCCAGGCGTCGTTCTCGACCTGCATCGACTTGAAGCCGAAGTTCAGGCGCAGCGCGTCGCTGACCTCCCAGGTGTCCTGCACGTGGAACTGCAGCGTGCGGGTGTCGAACACATGCTCCCACTGCGTCAGCAGCGGATTGCGCAGGAACTGCGTGAAGTCCTGGGTCGGGCCCGCCAGGCTGAGCTCGGGATAGAAGCGGCGCGACTGATTGAACTCGTTGTCCTCGTACCACACACCGGCCTCGAGCTTGTGCGCGCCCAGCGTCCAGGCCGCGTTGGCGATCAGGCCCCTGCGGTCGATGTCGTACTCCGTCGTGCGCACAGTCAGCGGGGCGCCGCCCGGCGTCGCGACGTATGGCGTGCCCCACAGGCCCTGGCCTTCATTGCGATGCATGTAGCCCGTGACCCGGAAATTCAGCGCCTCGCCTACCGGCAGGTCCAGGGTCAGGTAGCCGAGTGAGTCTTCGCGCAGGCCCGCTGCATTCCAGTAAGCGTCGTCGCAGATCGGCACGGCGAAGCCGCCGGCGGCGCAGGCCTGCGCGGCGGAGATCGCGGCGGTGTAGTCCGGGAAGTAGTTGTCCCAGTCGCTGCCGCGCCGGTTGAGGATGGCGAAAGACAGGTCCTGGTAATCCGCCTCGGCGCGATCGGACCAGTTGTAGTAGCCCGTCAAGGTCGCATCGCCGATCGGCTGCACGACCTTGAAGTTCGCCATGCGCTGTTCCTGGTCGCCGGCACCTTTCCATTTCTCGGTCAGGCCATCGGCCGCCGAGATGTAGAAGCGCGTGCCCGTCGCGCCGAGCTCGCCGGATTCGATGCGGCCGAACACGCGGCGCGTCGAATCGCTGCCGCCGGTCAGTTCGAGCTGGCCATCGAATTCGCGCGAAGGATCGATCGAATAGAACTCGATCGTGCCGCCGAGGTTGTTGCTCGATGCGGTCGCGAGCGCACCGGCGCCCTGCGACAGCAGCACGCGGCCGACGTTCTCGGTCGGCACCGCACGGCTGACGTGCAGGCCATTGTGGTTGCCGTAGGACATGTCGCCGAGCGGCACGCCATCGAGCGTGAAGCCGAGCTGGTTCTGGTTGAAGCCGCGCACGACGATGCGCGTCGACCACTCGTAGGAGCCGAACGGATCGGCGCTCTGGAAATTCACGCCGGGCAGCTTTTCGATCGCCTTCAGCGGGCTCGTGCCGGCCGGCAGGTAGTCGATCTGGGCGGCGTCGATGCCCTGCAGCTGGCGTGTCTCGCCGCGCCCGAACACCACGACCTCCTGCAGGATCTGATCCGCCGCAGCGCTGTCCGCCGCTTCATCGGCCGCCAGCACCGGCACAGCAGCACCGCACAGCAGTACTGCGACGCTGGCAGCGACGCGTGACCGGATCGGGTTGGCAGCGCCGCGCCCGGCGGCAAACTGATCGACGTTCCTTGTGCGCATGGTCACTCCCCGTGGCCTTCTTGTTCGGAAGCGCCATGGTGCTGACGATGCTTTTCACTACCGTGACATCTGGGTGGCGGCGCGATGACGGCGCCGTGGGCGACTCAGCGCGGCCGATGCTCACCGAGCTCGTTGAGGATCTGCAGCTCGAGCACGCGTCCGTCGACGATCACGAACCGATCGACATAGCGCAGGCCGGCGAACGCCGTGCCATCGAGCCAGCGGCCGTTCATGACGCCGCGCGCGTAGATGACGATGCCGGCTGCCGACTCGCAGGCATCGAATTCGCGCTCGACCTTGCGGATCTCGACATAGCGACTGCGCCCGAAGTCAGCGAACTCGGTCAGGTTGGTGCAGCGGAAGCCACCAGGCGCGAGCAAAGTGAAGCGCTGTGCGCACAGCGCCGTTGCCGCGGCGAGATCACCACGCTCCATCGCATCCATGAAATCGCGAGCGACATCGATGGCGTGGGCTCGCGGACCGCGGGCGGCCGCGACGACGATGCCGGCAGCATCGACTGGGGAACTCATGCAGCCATTCCTTGCCGCAGCTGTGCGGCCTCGAGTCGGGCGACCGATTCGGCGTAGGCACGCCGCCCGGTCGCGAAGTAAAGCGTCAGCGCCGCGGCACCCACGGCCGCGACGGCCACCAGCGAGTAGCGTACTCCGTCTGGCGTCGTGAAGACCTGATCGTTGAGCCAGCCGACCACAGTGGGCCCGACCAGCAGACCGATCCCGTTGATGGTCAGCACATAGATGGAAGACACCTGGGCGCGATGCTCGCCGGGCGTCATGAACACCGCCGATGCCGCGCCCGCCGCGGCATTCATCGCGCCCGCCCAGGTGCCCGGGATCAGCAGCCACATCGCGACCTCCGCTGACGGCGCGAGCGGCAGCAGCGCGGCGACCAGCGTCATGACCACGAGGCCCAGCAGGGCCGCGGTATAGGGCGCGTCCTTGCGGCCGGCACGGTACCAGCGCGTCGCAAGCCAACCGCCGGTCAGCGCGCCGGCGGGTCCGAAGACCAGCAGGATCCAGCCATAGATGCCGGTGAACTGCGCGATGTCCCAACCCCAGACCCGGTCGAACAGCGTGGGCAGCCAGTTCCATGCGTAGCCGATCAGCGGCGACGCCGCCATGCCGATGAACAGCGGCCGGTAGGCACCGGCATTGGCGCGCAGGTAGGCGATGCAGTCGCGCACCGCGGGTTGCTCGGCGGCGTTGAGCCGCTCGCGCCGCAGCGGTTCGCGCAGGCAGGCGATCAGCAGCGCGATGAACAGCCCTGGCAGTCCAGCCGCGATGAACACGACCTGCCAGGTCTCGAGTTGCCCCACCAGCGGCAGCGACACGGCTGGGCGCAGCGCCATCCACGCGACGATGGCACCACCGATCAGATAGGCAATGCCCATGCCCATCGAGATGCCCATGTTGAAGAACGTGATCGCGCGATTCTGCTGCGCGCGCGGGAACAGGTCGGCGATCAGCGAGTTTGCGGCCGGAGTCAGCGCCGCTTCGCCGAGCCCGATGCCGAGGCGGGCCACGACCAGCTGACCGAAGTTGCGTGCCAGCCCGCAGAACACCGTCATCGTGCACCAGAAGGCCATCGCCAGCGCGATGATGCGGCGGCGGTCGCGCCGGTCTGCCAGCCAGCCGAACGGCAGGCCCATCGTCACGTAGAACACGGCGAACCAGAAGCCCATCAGCAGGCCCATCTGCGTGTCGCTGACGCCGAAGTGCGCCTTCACGGGCCCGACCAGCAGCGACAGGATCCAGCGATCGAGCAGCGAGATCGCATAGGCGATCGTCAGCAGCACGACCACGTACCACGCGTACAGCCGCGACGGGTAGGGCGCGTCGGGCGCAGCGTCGGCGGCGGTCCGGTCGTGCATCTAAAGCCTGCAGTGGGAGATCGGGCTAGCGTCGGGCTCGCGCACCCACGTGTCAAGAAGGCCAGTTTGACCGTCCCGCTGCTGCGGCCTAGGCTCGATGCCATGAGTATCAAACCACGCAAGATCGACCGGCGTTCGCTGCTTGCAGCAAGCGTCGGACTCGCGGCGCTGGCGCAGACGCCGCTGCTGCGCGCGCGCGAGGCCGGCACGCTGCGGCCGCTGCGACTGTCCGCCAACGAGAACCCCTGGGGCCCCGGACCCGCAGCGCGCGCCGCACTCGCCGCGCACGTCGACGAAGGCAGCCGCTACGGGATGCGGCAGATGCGTGAACTGACCGCTGCCATCGCCCGGCACGAGGACGTCAAGCCCGGCCAGGTCGTGCTCGGCAGCGGCTCGGGTGAACTGCTGCACATGCTCGCGCTGGGCTGGTGCCAGAACGGGCGCATCGTCTGCGCCTGGCCCACCTTCAACCAGCTGATGAGCTTCGCGGAGAAGCTCGGCGCGCAAGTCGAGCGCGTGCCGCTCGACGCCGACCTGCGCCACGACCTCGGCGCGCTGCGCGCGGCCACGCAGACAGGCACGTCGCTGCTGTACCTGTGCAACCCGAACAACCCGACCGGAACGGCAGTCGCCGCCGATGCGTTGCGCGACACCTGCGTCGATGCGGCGGCACGCAGCCTCGTCGTCGTCGACGAAGCCTACCTCGAACTCGCCGACCCGGCCGCGACGGCGTCGATGCTGCCGCTGGTGCGCGACGGTGCGGCAGTCGTCGTGTTGCGCACGTTCTCGAAGCTCCACGGCATGGCAGGCCTGCGGGTCGGCTATGCGCTGGCGCGCGAAGACATCGCACAACAGCTGCGTCGCCTGCAGATGGCCACGCCCAACACACTGGGCATCGCCGCTGCGACCGCGAGCCTCGGCGATATCGAGTTCATCGCGCGCACGCGTGCCGCGCTGCTCGCGGACCGGGCCCGCGTCTGCGCAGTCTGCGACGAGCTCGGCGTGCGCTATGCGCAGCCGGAAGGCAACTTCGTCTTCATGCGGGTCGGCATGCCGCTGCCGCAGTTCGCCGCGCTGATGCGCGAACAGCAGATCGAGGTCGGGCGGCCGTTCGAGCCTTATAATGACTGGTGCCGGATCTCGATCGGCACGACCGCCGAAACCGACATCCTGCTCGATGCGCTGCGCCGCACGCTGCGACGCAGCTGAACTCACGGAGCCAAGCATGAACTCGACTCTCCGGACGGCATTCCGTCCCCGCGCGCCGCGCGCACACCCCTGCCTGTTGGCGCTGGCCGCACTGTTCACGATCGCGTCGCTGCCCGCCCAGGCAGCCACCGCAACGCTGTCCGCCGAGACGATGTGGACGTTGCAACGCCTCGCCTCGCCGGCGATTTCGCCGGACGGCACACGCGCGGTCGTGGCCGTCACGCGCTTCGACATCAAGGAGAACAAGGGTTACACCGACCTGTGGCTGTTCCCGACTGCGGGCGGCGCGGGCCGTCCGCTGACCGCCGACGAGGCCTCGGACACGTCGCCGACCTTCAGCCCGGACGGCAAGTGGGTCGCGTTCGTGTCGAAGCGCGGCAAGGACGAGGCGAACCAGATCTATGTGATTCCGGTCGATGGCGGCGAGGCCCGCCGCCTGACGAACGTGCCGACCGGCGCAGGCGCGCCGAAGTGGTTTGCCGACAGTCGGCGGATCGCGTTCGTGTCGGAGATCTGGACCGACCTCGTCAACTGGGACGACCAGGGCAAGCGCGTCAAGGAACGCGCCGACTCGAAGATGTCCGGCAAGCTCTGGACACGCGCGCCGATCGCCTACTGGGATCGCTACCTCGACGACCGCGAACCGCACGTGTTCTCCATCCCCATCGAAGGCGGCGAACCGGCTGCGATCACGCGCCAGTCGGGTTACCACCTGTCGAAGCAGGAATACGGCACCAGCTCCTACGACATCTCGCCAGATGGACTCGAACTCGCGTTCGCCGCGGACACCGACCGCACCGGCGTGCGCGGCAACTATGACGTCATCACGCTCGCCACCTGCGGCTGCAAGCCGCCGACTGTCGTCACGGCGAACAACCCGGCCGACGACGGCTCTCCCGCTTACAGCCCTGACGGCCGCTGGCTGGCGTTCTCGCAGCAGAGAACCTGGGGGTTCTATGCGGATCGCGGCCGGCTGATGCTGCTCGACCGCGCCAGCGGCGCGCAGCGCGACCTGAGCGGCGACTGGGATCGCAGCGTCGGCACGGTCAGCTGGCTGCCGGATTCGCGCGGCATGATCGCCGAGATCGATGACGCAGCAACCAACCGCGTCTATCGCTTCGACCTCAGCGGGCGCGCGCCGCGCGCCATCACGACCACCGGCAGCTTCAGCGGCGTGGCGTTCGCGCGCAGCGGTGCGAACCCGGCTGCGGTCGCGTTGCGTCAGACCTTCAGCGTGCCGCCAACGCTGGTGCGGCTCGACCTGCGCACGGGCGCGTGGAACGCGCTGTCGACCTTCAACGACGCCACGCTGGGCGCACTGACCCTCGGCAAGGTCGACAGCGTCACCTACAAGGGCTCGCGCGACGCCGACATCCAGATGTGGGTCATCTACCCGCCCGATTTCGATCCGTCGAAGAAATACCCGGCGCTGATGCTGCTGCACGGCGGTCCTCACAACGGTATCCAGGACGCCACGCAGTGGCGCTGGAACGCGCACGTGTTCGCGAGCTGGGGCTATGTCGTCACGTGGCACAACTTCCACGGCTCCAGCGGCTTCGGCCAGGATTTCGCCGATTCGATCAACCCGGATCGCATCTCGATGCCCTACGAAGACACCATCAAGGCCGCAGACTGGGTACGCGCGCAGCCGTGGATCGACAGCGAGCGGATGGTTGCGGCGGGCGCGAGCTACGGCGGCTTCCTCGCCAGCACGCTGCTCGGCCGTCCGCATCCGTTCAAGGCGCTGGTCGCGCACGCTGCCGTCTACAACAACTTCACGCAGATCGCGGCCGACTATGGCGCCGAGCAGGATCGCTTCTTCGAGTTCTGGCAGAAGCCCGAGGAGTTCGCGCGCTACTCCCCGCACACCAGCGCGGGCAACTTCAACACGCCGACGCTCGTGATCCACGGCCAGCTCGACCTGCGCGTGCCCGTCAACCACGGCGTCGAACTGTTCAACACTTTGCAGAAGCGCGGGGTGCCGTCGAAGTACCTGTACTTCACGGACGAGAACCACTGGATCCTGAAGCCGCAGAACTCGCTGTTCTGGTATCGAACCGTGCGCGACTGGGTCGAGCAGTACGCGGCGCCAGGCGCGCGCTGATGATGCGCCGGCGGCAGTTCCTCGCTGCGGCGGGCGCGAGCGTCGCCGCGGCCAGCACGGGCCTCGGCGCGGTCGACGCGGCAGCGAAGTCACGCGCGGCCCGACCGCTGCGCATCCTGATGCTGGGCGGCACGCGCTTCATCGGCGTCCACATGACGCGGCTCGCGCTCGAGCGCGGCCATGAGGTCACCCATTTCACGCGCGGTCGCAGTGGCCAGGGCCTGTTCCCATCCGTGCGCCAGCTCAACGGCGACCGCAACGGCCAGCTCGATGCGCTCGCCAGCGGTGAATGGGATGCGATCATCGACAACTCGGGCTACGTGCCCCGCCATGTGCGACTGACGGCCGAACTGCTGGCGCCGCGCGCGCGGCAGTACGTGTTCGTGTCCAGCATCTCGGTTTATCCGGACTTCAGCGTGCCGCGCGGCGAGGATTCCGCGGTCGGCAAGCTCGACGACGAAACCGTCGAGAAGGTCGATGGCGCGACTTATGGACCGCTGAAAGCGCTGTGCGAACAGGCTGCCGAACGCGCGTTCCCGGGCCGCACCACGATCCTGCGGCCCGGCCTGATCGTCGGCCCCGAGGACAACACCGACCGCTTCACGTACTGGCCGGCGCGTGCCGCGCGCGGCGGCGAGTTCATCGCGCCGGTGGGGCCGCGCGAGGCGATCCAGATCATCGATGCCCGCGATCTTG
>JBIITU010000472.1:0-2506 GCA_044340335.1 Steroidobacteraceae bacterium | reverse complement strand
AGACTCGCACCTGCAGGCCAGTCGCTTGCCCGTTCACCCACAGCGGGTGTGTCCCATCCACCGGCTGCAGCGTCGCTGGAATCATGGCCCCGCCACCCGCACGAACAGGACGAAGCCAATGACGATGAAGGTGCATGGAAAGATGCACAACACCAGCGGGCCCAGCATCCGGACCGGCGCCTGCATCGCCAGTTTCTCGGCGCGGTAGAAACGCTCATGGCGGCGTTGCTCGGCCTGGATGCGCAGCACTCGCGCAAGACCCGCGCCGGAGCGATCGGCCTCGCGGATCGCGGTCGTCAACGTCGTGATCGAATCGAAGTCGATGCGACGCTGCAAGGCGGTCAGCGCGTCGGCCCGCAGTCGGCCGGTTTGCAGATCGAGCGCCAGTGCTTCCAGCGCCTCACGCAAGGGACCCGGCGGTGCCCTGGGCGTACTGCTGCGCAGTGCCAACAGCAGCGTCGCGCCCGATTCGAGCGCAAGCGCGAGCATGTCGAGGTGAAAAGGCAGTTCGCGCTGCACCTGCTGCTCACGGCGCACGGCGGCACCCCGCACCCAGCGCAGGCTGAGTACGGTTGTCAGCGCACTCATTGCCAGCGGCAGCCAGAATGCGCCGGCATCGAACACGACGACCGGGGCTGCCAGCAGCAGCGGTGGCAGCCCCAGCAGCAGCAACTCGGATGCGGTCAGACAGTCGGCACAGCCGGCGCGACGCAACTGGCGTTCGAGAGGCGCGCGCAACCCCGCCGGCAGCAGCGATTCGATGCGCACGGCCGGCGCAGCCACGACGATCCGCAGCACGCGCATGAGCGGCGGCAGCGGATTCGCACGGCGACGCAGTGCGGTGCCGGAATCGGGCTCAGTACTCTTGGGGCGGAACATACGGGCCTGCACGAGCGCAGCGGCGACGACCATGAACGCGGCGGCACTGATCGCTGCGAACGCGGCGAACGCCCGGGCTGCGTCGAGTTCAGACATCGATGTGCACGATCCGCCGGATCAACCACCAGCCGGCGAGTTCGAGCGCGACGATCAGGCCGAGCGCCGCGATGCCCTTGTCGGTCGTGAAGAACTGGCGCGTGGCGTCCGGCTCGAGCCATGCGAGTACCGCCAGCAAACCGACCGGCAGCAGGCTGACGACGATGCCCTGGAACCTGCCCTGCGCAGTCAGCGTGCGGATCCGGTCCTCCAGCATCCGCCGGCGGCGCAGCGTGTCGCCGAGTCGCTCCAGCGCTTCGGCTAGACCCGAACCCAGGTCGCGCGAGATCCGCATGGCGCTGACGAACAGCACGAGGTCCGCGCTGCCGACGCGCCGCGGCCATTCTTCGAGCGCGGCATCGAGCGTGACTCCGAGGCGGTGCCGGCGCAGCAGCAGCGCCAGCTCCTGCGACAGCGGCGGCTGCTCGTGTGCGCCGAGCACGGCCAGTGCCTGCGACAGCCCGAGTCCTGCACGCAGTTGTGATGCCAGCGCATCGGCGGCAGCGGGCAGCTGGGCCTCGAGCTGCCGGCGTCGGATCAGCCGCAGCGCGCCGCCGATGATGCGCGGCGCGAGCAACCAGACCGCGAAGGCCAGCACGACGAACACGAAGTGTGCGCCCGAAAGCACAGCCACGAGCGGTATCGCGGCCAGCAACCAGGCGCTGACCCGCGCGACCCGTTCGGGATCGACGAACACGAAACTTGCGGCCAGGTCATCGTTCGCAAGGCTGCGCGCAAACTGGGCCTGGCGCGCGGACCACAGGTGTCCGGCCAACCAGCCGAGCCAACCGACAGCGGCGGCTGCCAGTGCTGTCAGCAGTGCGACTGCCACCGGCACGCTCATGGTCTGCGCTCCGCAAACATCTCGGCCGGCAGATCGACGAGGCCTGGAGATTTTTCGGCGAACGCCGGCAGGCAACCGCAACCGGTGAAATGACCCGGCGCGCCGCCGCGGGGCGTCACGTAGCGGAACAGCGGCTGCATCTGGATGCGCCCGGATTCCATGCCCACCACCTCGGCGATCTCGACGATGCGGCGCGCACCACAGGCAAAGCGCTGCTGCTGGACGATCACATGCACGGCGCTCGCCACCTGCTCGCGAATCGCCGTCAGCGGCAGATCGAGCCCTGCCATCAGCGTCATGACCTCGAGTCGCGACAGCGCGTCACGCGGCGAGTTGGCGTGCACGGTCGTCAACGAACCATCATGCCCCGTGTTCATCGCCTGCAGCATGTCGAGCGCCTCGCCGCCACGGCACTCGCCGACGACGATACGGTCTGGACGCATCCGCAGTGCATTGCGCACGAGGTCCCGGATCGTGACCTCGCCGCGCCCCTCGACGTTGCGGGGCCTGGCTTCGAGCGCAACGCGGTTCGGATGCTCCAGCGACAATTCGGCGGCGTCTTCGATGGTAACAATGCGCTCATCACGGCGGATCAAGGTCGACAGCACGTTCAGCAGGGTCGTCTTGCCGCTCCCGGTGCCGCCCGACACCACGACGTTGCGCCTCGCTTCGATGCAGGCGCGGAGG
>JBIITU010000124.1:0-8277 GCA_044340335.1 Steroidobacteraceae bacterium | reverse complement strand
GTTCGGACGCCTGTGCGGCGATGTGGCGCGCCAGGGCGTCGGCGCGGGCCTCGAGTTCGGCGCTGATCTGCTGGCGCGATTCGCTGGCAATGATGCCCGTGACGACGCCCGAATCGGCATGCATCTGGTACCAGAGTGCTGCGGCGACCGCGGTGATGCCCGCCATCGTCGAGAGCACCGCAGCGAGCAGGAATTTCTGTTTTAAGCTCAGCTTGCGCAAATTGTTCTGCCGGTGACACGCTACCCCTGAAGCGTGGCCGGAGCTGGAACGCCTGACGGGCTCCTGAACCGGCAATCGATCTTACCCGGCCACGGTCGGGCCGGCCACCCAATGAATATGTCCCATCGTGCTGAATATGCGGGTTGCCACATGTTGATCGAGGTGTACTCCGACACGGTTTGCCCCTGGTGCTACGTGGGCTACGGCCGCCTGCAGGCCGCACTGCAACAGCGGCCGCAGCTGCAGGCGGAGGTCCGCTGGCTGCCTTACGAACTGAATCCTGACCTGCCGGCCGACGGCATGGATCGCGCCGAGTACATGCGCCAGCGCTTCGGCGACGTCAATCGCTTTGCGAAGGCGCAGGACACCCTGCGCGACCTGGGCACCGAGCTCGGCCTGGCGTTCGATTTCGCGGCGATCCGCCGCATGCCCAACACGCGCCGCTCGCACGCGCTGATCGCATGGGCCGCGACGACGGGTCAGCAGGGGGAGATCAAGCGCCGCGTGCTGGCCGCCTATTTCGCCGAGGGTCGCGATATCGGCGATCCAGCCGTGCTGGCGGCACTCGCGGCCGAGGCGGGGCTCGATGCCAGCGCGGCGCGCGCCGCGGTCGATGATCCGGCCCTGCATGCCGCGATCGAAGGGCTCGAGCAGCAGGCGCGCGGCTGGCAGATCACAGGCGTGCCGACCTTCATCTTCGATCGGCGCTATGCGTTCTCCGGCGCGCAACCGCTCAGCGTGTTCCTGCAGGCGCTCGACACGGCGGCGCAGGAGTCCGGCAGCTGATGGGAGTCGAACTCGATCCGGCCGAGCTCACCGGCCGCGCGCGCACGCATGTCGTCGATCTCGATGCGCCGCGCTGCACGCTGCATCGCGCCGCCGTCGAGCCCTTCCTCGCGCTGCGCGCCGCAGCGGCGCTCGAGGGCATCGACCTCGTGCCCGTTTCGTCGTTCCGCGATTTCAGCCGCCAGGCGCAGATCTGGAACGCGAAGTTTCGCGGCGAACGCACGCTGCTCGATCGCAACGCCGAGCCGCTGGATCCGACCGGCCTTGCGCCGGGCGAACTCGTCGAGACCATCCTGCTGTGGTCGGCGCTGCCCGGTGCCAGCCGGCATCACTGGGGCAGCGAGATCGACGTCATCGATGCCGCCGCCGTGCCGCCTGACTACCGCGTCGAGCTGGTGCCGCGCGAGTTCGCACCGGGCGCGATCTTCGCGCGACTCGACGCCTGGCTCGCGCAGCACATGGGTCACTACGGTTTCTACCGTCCGTATGCGACGGATCTCGGCGGCGTGCAGCCGGAGCCCTGGCACCTGAGTTACGCGCCTGTGTCAGGCCCGGCGCTGGCGGCGCTGACGCCGGCGCTGCTGCAGCAGGCCCTGGTGCACGAGCCCATCGACGGGGTCGATGCGGTGCTGCAACGACTCGCGTCGATCCACGAACGCTACGTTGCGCGCGTCGACGGCGCGCCGGTCATTCGGGCGTGACGAGATCCGCGGCGTCGGTCCAGACGTTCTCGCCCGTGCAACGGTCGGCGATGATCGCGACCTGATCGTCGGTCGCGACCGACGGATCGAGGTAATGATGCACGCGCAGCGTGCTCGCCATGGTCTGCGCGAGATCTTCATCCTGCGGCTGCTCGCAGACGCCGACCAGATTCTCGGTCGCGCACCGATCGACCAGCTTGCCGCCGTTCTCGCGACATTGCGCGTAGATCGACTCGCGGTACAGCGGCGAGCGCGGCTCGATGTACTCGATGCACATCCGCCGCACCTCGGCCTGTGTGTCGCAGTACATGGGTCCGTTGGCTTCCGCCGGCGTCGGCTCGCTGCTGCAGCCGCCCGCCAAACCGGCGATCACCACGGCCGCGGCACCTGATACCAGGATCGATCGCATCACGGCTCAGTCCTCCGTCCAGACCTTGCGGATGTATCCGGCCATCAGGCTGCGGACGCTGCCGACCGGATCCGGCACGGCCGTGAATACCGGCGGCGCCCGCCGCAGCATCCGCCAGCTTTCGCTGCGCAGCACTTCGCGCAGGAAGGCCTCGTTGCGTTCGATGGCTTCGATGTAGGGGTTGCGGCCGTCGAACAGGATCTCGAGGTAGCGATACGCGCGTCCGAACTCGCCGTCGAGGCGCTTGCTGCGCACCGCCTGCATGAAACCCGGCGTCTGCCGCAGCAGGTCGAGGCCCGAGGCGTAGACGACCTTGCGATAACCCTCCGCGTCCGTCGGCAGCGCGACGCCGCCCAGCACGAACTCCGGATACAGGCGATCGCGGCACTTCTCGAGATAACAGCGGTCGGCCATCTGCGCCATCATGTCGGCCGTGCCGAGCAGGTGGCCGAGGCGCTGGTCGCGGATGTCCGGCAGCGCGAGCGAGCTCAGCGGCCGCTCGTAGCCGGTGCAGTGGATCAGTTCATCGACCACCGGCACCCAGTGCGCGTAGCCGACCTGCGGCAGCCAGTTCGCGAGGAAGCGCGCGCCGCGCGACACGTGGGTGCGCGTGAACTCGGCGCCGTTCGTGGCCACTGCATCGCTGCGCTCGCGCAGGTAGCCGACGTCATGGAACAGCGCGCTGATCAGTCCGACCAGCACGCGTTCGGCGCCGAGTCGCTCGCCGGGCGCGACCTGGCGCTCGTAGCCGCAGCACAGGCGCGCCATCGCGAGCGTGATGTCGAGCGTGTGCTGGGTGTCGTGATACAGCGTGTCGACGCCGACATACTCGGGGCAACGCCCGGCGAACATGTCGTCGAAGCGCGCGAACGAGGCGTCGAGGGCATCTAGCGAAGTGCGCGGCCAGGTCTGCTCGACCAGCTGCGCGATGGCGATGCGCACCGCCGCGGGCGAGCTGACCTGCACGGTGTTGGTGACATCCCAGTCGCTGCGCCGCGGATTCTGCATCGGAATGGGAGTGTGGACGCCGCCCGGGCTCTGCGGCGTGGCGGCCGTCGCGGTTTGCGCGGACGGCCCGGGCTTCATATGTCAAAGTCCGCGACGACGGGCGTGTGGTCCGAGGGGCGCTCGAAGCTGCGCGGCTCGCGGTCGATGTGGCAGGCCGTGCAGCGCGCCGCGAGTGCGGCGCTCCCCAGGATCAGGTCGATCCGCAGGCCGTGGTTGCGGCGAAACGCGCCGGCGCGGTAATCCCACCAGCTGTAGCTCTTGTCCGGCTGGTCGAAGCGGCGGAACAGGTCGACCAGGCCGTCGTCGAGCAGGCCGCGCAGTGCGGCGCGCTCCGGCGCGCTGACATGCACGCTGCCTTCCCAGGCCGCAGGGTCGTGCACGTCGCGGTCTTCGGGTGCGATGTTGAAATCACCGAGCACCACCAGCTGCGCGTGGCGCGCCGCTTCGTCGCGCAGCCAGCGCTGCAGCGCCGCGAGCCAGTCGAGCTTGTAGCCGTACTTGTCGGAGCCGATCGCCTGGCCGTTCGGCACGTACAGGTCGACGATGCGCAGCGGGCCGGTCGCGGTCGGCAGCGTCGTCGCGAGCACGCGCCGCTGCGGATCCGCAAAGCCCGGGATCTCGGTGACATCGGCCACGAGCGCGCTGCCGCCGAGCAGCGTGCTGCGCGCGATGACCGCGACGCCGTTGTAGGTCTTCTGGCCGCTGAAGGCGCTGTCGTAACCGAGTGCGCGCAGTTCTTCGATCGGGAAGTCCGCGTCGACCAGCTTGGTTTCCTGCAGCGCGACGACATCGGGCTGCGCGGCCGCGAGCCAGTCGCGCAGCTGCGGCAGGCGGACGCGCAGCGAGTTGACGTTCCAGGTCGCGATCTTCACGCCGCGATGCCGTGCTGCCGCAGCAGCGCGTCGATCTCGGGCGGCCGGCCACGGAACTCGATGAAGGCATCGGCCGGGTCGCGGCTGCCGCCGACCTCGAGGATCGCGCGCCGGAAGCGCGCGGCGGTGACGGCATCGAACACGCCGTTCTCCGTGAAAGCGGCGAACGCATCGGCTGCCAGCACTTCGGCCCACTTGTAGCTGTAGTAGCCGGCAGCGTAGCCGCCCGAGAAGATGTGGCCGAAATTCTGCGCGAAGCGGTTCCAGTCCGGGTGCCGCACGACCGCGACTTCGCGCCGCACCTCGGCCAGCAACTCGGCGACGCGGCTGCCGCGTGCCGGATCGTACTCGGCGTGCAGGCGCAGGTCGAACAGCGCGAACTCGAGCTGCCGCAGCGTCGCGAGTCCGGCCTGGAAGCGCTGCGTCGCGATCAGCTGGTCGCGCAGCCGCTCGGGCAGCGGCGCGCCGTTCTGCCAGTGGCCCGACATGCGGGTCAGTACTTCTGGATGCCAGGCGAAGTTCTCGAGGAACTGGCTCGGCAGCTCGACGGCGTCCCAGGCCACGCCGTTGATGCCGGCGATCGACGGATACTCGACCTGCGTCAGCATGTGATGCAGCCCGTGGCCGAACTCGTGGAACAGCGTGACGACGTCATCATGCGTCAGCAGTGCGGGCGGGCGGGCGCCGTTCGCATCCGGTGCCGGTGCGAGGAAATTGCAGACCAGGTGCGCGACTGGCCGCACGCGACGGCCGCCGATGGCCTTGGCGCCGATGCAGTCGTCCATCCACGCGCCGCTGCGCTTGTCGGCGCGGGCATAAGGGTCGAGATAGAACGCACCGAGGTGTTCGCCGCCCGCCGCGGTGATCTCGAAGTGACGCACGTCCTCGTGCCAGGTCGGCACACCCTCGCGCTCGACGATGCGCAGTCCGAACAGCCGCTCGGCCGTCGAGAACAGGCCCTGCAGCACGCGCGGCAGCGGGAAGTAGGGCCGCAGCTCTTCCTGCGACACGGCGTAGCGCTGCTGCTTGAGTCGCTCGGCGTTGAACGCCAGGTCCCAGGCCTCGAGCGTCGCGCCGGCGAACTGTTCGACCTCCGCCAGCTCGCGCTCTGCGGCCGGGCGCGACGCCTGCGCGAGCCGTTGCAGGAACACGCGGACTTCGGCATCGCTCTTGGCCATGCGCCGCGCGAGCGCGAGATCGGCGTAGTGCGCGAAGCCGAGCAGCTGCGCTGCTTCGTGGCGCAGCGCGAGGATGCGCTCGATGACGGGCGCGTTGTCGAAGCGCCCAGCCGACGGTCCCTGGTCGGAGGCGCGCGTGACCCAGGCTTCGTAGAAGTCGCGGCGCAGCGCGCGCGACTCGGCATCCTTCATGACCGCGACATAGGTCGGCTGGTCGAGCTCGAACAGCCAGCCATCGAGCTGCTCGTCGCGGGCGCGCTGTGCGGCGCGCGCGACGATGGCGGCATTGAGCCCGGCGAGCTCCGCCGGTTCGGTGACGACGCGCCGCCAGGCGCGCGTCGCGTCGAGCACGTTCTGGTCGAACTGCGCGCCGAGCTGCGCCAGCTCGCTCATCAATTCCTTGAAGCGCTGCTTGCGCGCCGGGTCGAGCGCGACGCCTGCCAGCCGGAACTCGCGCAGCGCGAGTTCGACGGTGCGGCGCTGCGCGGGTGTCAGCGTGCCGCCTTCGCGCTCGGCGACCTGCTGGTAGTTGCGGTACAGCGCTTCACTCTGGCCGAGATCGGTCTGGAAGTCGGACAGCAGCGGCAGGCAGGCGGTGTACGCGGTGCGCAGCTCCGGGGTGTTGCGCACGCCATGCAGGTGGCCGACCGGTGACCAGGCGCGGGCGATCCGGTGCGACATCTCCTCGAGTGGCTCGACGAAGTTCGCGAACGTCGGCGTAGACAGCTGTTCCAGCCCGGCCACCAGCGCGCGCTCGCGTTGCAGCAGCTCGCGGATGGCGGGTTCGATGTCTTCGGCTGCGATGGCGGCGAACGGCGGCAGTCCCTGCGCGTCGAGCCAGGCGCGGTAGCGTGGCGTATCCATGGGCGGCGATTCTAGATCACTTGGGTCGGAGTGGCGCTGCGGCGTCGGCCAGATGCGGCAAACCTGCGATAATTGCGCCATGCATCACGACTACGATCTGGCCGTCATCGGCGGCGGCAGCGGTGGCCTGGCCTGCGCGCAGCGGGCGACCGAATACGGCGCCCGGGCCGTCATCGTCGAGGAACAGCGGCTGGGCGGCACCTGCGTCAACGTGGGCTGCGTGCCCAAAAAGGTCATGTGGAACGCCGCGCAGATCGCGCACGCGCTGCACGACGCGGCGGAGTATGGCTTTGATGTCGCCGGCGGCCAGCTCGACTGGGCGCAGTTGAAGCGCGGCCGCGATGCCTACGTGCTGCGCCTGAACGGCATATACGAGCGCAACCTGGCCAACCGCAAGGTCGAATTGCTGCGCGGCCACGCGACGCTTGCAGCGCCGCACACGCTGCGCGTCGGCGAGCGCAGCGTCAGCGCGCGGCATGTCGTCATCGCGACGGGCGGCCGGCCACAGTTGCCGCCGATCCCGGGTGCCGAGCTGGGGCTCAGCTCCGATGGCTTCTTCGAGATGGAGGCGCAGCCGCGCCGGGTCGCGGTCGTCGGCAGCGGCTACATCGCCGTCGAGCTTGCGGGCGTGTTCCTTGCGCTGGGCTCTGCGACGACGCTCGTGATCCGCACGGCCCAGGTGCTGCGCCAGTTCGATGCGATGCTGGGCGACGGCCTGCTCGCGACCATGCGCGCCGAGGGGCTCACGCTGGCGAGCGAGGCGGTGCCGGTGGCGCTCAGCATCGACTCCGATGGCGCCCGCTGGCTCGAGACCGCGGGTGGCGCACGGCTCGGGCCCTTCGATGCCGTCATCTGGGCGATCGGCCGCGAGCCGCTGTCAGCGGGACTCGGGCTCGAGCGGGCCGGCATCGCACTGGACACCGCCGGTTTCGTGCAGGTCGACCGGCTGCAGCAGACGTCGCTCGCGCAGCACTACGCCATCGGCGATGTCACGGGCCAGGCGCAGCTGACCCCGGTCGCGATCGCCGCCGGCCGGCGGCTGTCGGATCGCCTGTTCGGCGGCAAGGCGGATCGCCACCTCGACTACAGCAACATACCCACCGTGGTGTTCAGCCATCCGCCGATCGGCACCGTCGGGCTCTCCGAGGCGGCCGCGCGCGAACAGCATGGCGATGCGGTCAGGGTGTATCGCTCGGGTTTCGTGCCGATGTACCACGCGCTGACGGCGCGCAAGCCGCGCGCCGAGATGAAGCTCGTGACGGTCGGTGCGGACGAGAAGATCGTCGGCTGCCACGTGATCGGCGCGGGCGCCGACGAGATGCTGCAGGGTTTTGCGGTCGCGCTGAAGATGGGCGCGACGAAGCGCGATTTCGACGACACGGTCGCGATCCATCCGACCAGCGCCGAAGAATTCGTGACGATGCGCTAGCGCGGCCCGGCCAGCAGTGACAGCACCGGGGCCGAATCCGGCCGGACGCCGCGCCACAGCTCGAACGATTCGGCCGCCTGCTCGACCAGCATGCCCCAGCCTTCGATTGCCAGCGCGCAACCGTGCTCGCGCGCCCAGCGCACGAATGCGGTAGCGCTCTTGGCGTAGGAGAGGTCGTAGCAGGTGGTCGCGCTGCTGACCACGGCGGCGGGAATGTGTGGCACGGCGCCGCTGAGTCCAGCGGACGTGGCGTTGAGGATCAGGTCGAACGGTCGCCGCGGCAGGTCGTCGAAACCACAACCACGCACGCTGCCCAGATCCGCAAACACGGCGGCGAGGCCCTGGGCGCGATCTGCGGTGCGATTCGCGATGACGATTTCTTCGCAGCCCTGCTCCAGCAGCGGCGCGATGATGCCGCGCGTGGCGCCACCGGCGCCCAGGATCAGGATGCGCGCGTCAGCGAGCTCGAGACCGAGGTTCTGCGTCAGGTCGCGCACCAGGCCGGCGCCGTCGGTGTTGTCGCCGAGCACATTGCGGCCTTCCCGGCGCGCGAGCGTGTTGACGGCGCCGGCGCGCGCGGCGCGCGGCGTCAGCTCCGTGGCAAAGGCGGCCGCGGCGGCCTTGTGCGGCACGGTGACATTGAGCCCCCGGCCACCCGTGCCGAAGAACTGCGCGCAGAACGCGTCGAAATCCTCCGGACTGACGTCATACAGCCGGTAGACCAGGTCCTGTTCGGTCTGCCGCGCAAAAATGCCATGGATGAATGGCGAGCGGCTGTGCGCGACGGGGTGGCCGACGACGCCATATCGG
>JBIITU010000471.1:0-2508 GCA_044340335.1 Steroidobacteraceae bacterium | reverse complement strand
CTGGCGCCCGACGCCGGGCGACGCGCTGCTCGACGCCTTCGCGCGCGACCTCGATGCCGCGGATGGCCCGCTGCCGTTCATCGCCGAAGACCTCGGCGTGATCACGCCCGAGGTCGACGCGCTGCGCCGTCGCTGGTCGCTGCCGGGCATGCATGTCATGCAGTTCGGCTTCGATGGCAGCGGCAACAACCCGCACCTGCCGCACATGCACCAGCCGCGCAGCGTCGCCTACACCGGCACGCACGACAACGACACCGTCACCGGCTGGCTGCAGTCGCTCGACGGCGAGACGCTGCGGCGCGTCGAGCATTACTTCGGCGTGCGCGGCGACGCGCTGGCGGCGGGGGTGGTGCGCGCGGCGCTGGCGTCGGTCAGCGCGCTGACGGTGCTGCCGGCGCAGGATCTGCTCGGGCTCGGCTCGGAGGCGCGCTTCAACACACCGGGCACTGTGCAGGGCAACTGGCGCTGGCGCCTGCCGCCCGAGCGGCTCGATGACGCCATGTCGCGACACTTCTCGCTGCTCAATCGCAGCATGGGCCGGGCGTAAAGCGCAGGTTCAGATTCGTCTGTTAGGATCGGGCCGGACAGTACGGAGATTCGCCATGCGATCAGCCCAACCGTTGCCGCAGTGTTCCGCCCGATCTTCGCGCCGCGCGAGTCTCGGGCTCGCGGCGCTGTTGCTGCTGCTCTCGGGCTGCGCGGCGCTCGGACCGCGGCTCGAGACGCCGAAGCTTTCGATCGTCGGCGTCGAGATCCTGAAGGGCGATCTGTTCGAGCAGCGCCTGCGCGCGCGCATGCGGGTGCAGAATCCCAACGATCGCGAACTCGCCGTCAAGGGCATCACCTACACGATCGAGGTCGGCGGCGAGGAGTTCGGGCGCGGCATGTCGGGCAGCAGTTTCGTCGTGCCGCGGCTCGGGGAGGCCGAGTTCGACATGATCGTCACCGCGAACATGGCGGGCACCCTGCTGCGTCTCGCGAACCGCGCCGAGCGCGATGGCCGCACTCCCGACGCCGTCGACTACCGGATCTTCGGCAAGGTGTCGCTCGATGCGGGCCTGTTGCGCTCGATTCCGTTCGAGGAGCGCGGCAGCTTCAAGCTGCGCTGAGCGGCCGCGCCTCAGTGCGCGATGACGCGCACCGTTTCGCCGATCTGGTTCAGGATCGCGCGCAGCGTGTCGTAGTCCGGATGGCGCAGCCGCATCCAGGCGTTGGCCATGTAGCCGGCCTCGACGCCCTGCGTCGCCGTGCCGGCGGGCGGCAGGTGCGCCGCTACGATGCAGTCACCGTGCTCGCGCGCGATGCGCTCGAGTCCCTCGTAGCGCTGGATGCGCCCATCCTGGCTGGGTCGCAGCGCGATCATGCCGCCGGCGTAGCGCCGTGACGGCGCGCGCTCGCTGCGTCCGCCAGTGACGGCGAGCGCCCACTCGCGGTAGATGTCGAACTCGTTCGCGGCCGCGTACACATCCCATTGGCCGACGCCGGGCGGGCGACAGCCGATCTCCGAGAACTTGAGCCCCTTCGGGCCGAAGAACCACTCCATGTGCGTCGCCGAGCTGCCGATGCCGAGGGCGCGGATCACGCGGCGCGCCATGTCGCGCACCTCGGCGTAGCCCGGCGCGTCGATCCGGTTGGTCGCGACGATCTGCGGCGAGATCCAGCGCTCGCGCATGGCCTCGAGCACGTTCGGATAGTAGTGGCTGATGAACTCGTGCCGCACTTCGCCGTCGACGCACAGCGTGTCCAGGAAGCCCTCATGTCCTTCGACGAACTCCTCGATCGCGATCGACGCGGCTTCGTTGCGGTCCGCGCCAGGGCCGAGTCCGTAGGCGGGCAGCGCGGCGCGCAGGGCGGCGGCGTCATCGACGCGGCGCGTGCCGGCGGCACCGGCGCCGCTGCGCGGCTTGAGGATCAGCGGATAGCCGACGCGCGCGGCGAACTCGAGGGCCTCGGCGGCGCTCGCGACGCTCGCCGACTGCGCGCAGGGGATGCCGGCGTCACGCAACGCCTCCTTCATCGACGGCTTGTCGCGGCACAGCCAGGCGGTGCGGACGCTGGTGCCCGGGATGCCGCACTTCTCGCGCACCCGCGCGACCGGCAGGATGTGGGCCTCGACGGTGGCTTCGAGCCGGTCGATCCAGAGCCGGCGCTGCAGGCCGCGCACGGTCTCGAGCAGCGCGGCTTCGTCGACGACCGAGCGCACCTGCTCATAGTGCGCCAGCCAGTGCTGCAGTTCGCCGCCCAGCGCGGCGAGCGGCCGCTCGCCGACGCCGATGACGCGATGCCCCGTGGCCTGCAGTGCGCGCACGAACTCGCGCTGGTAATGCGGGAACGCAGGCTCGACGAAGATGACGTTCATCGCGGCAGGCTGCGCACGCGGTCGTACAGGCGCAGGTACTCCGCGCCCTGGCGCGTCCAGGAGAAATCCTGCGCCATCGCGTTCAGCACGAGACGGCGCCAGACGCGCGGCTTGGCATATAGATCGAGCGCCGCGTTCAACGCCCAGGC
>JBIITU010000085.1:0-10336 GCA_044340335.1 Steroidobacteraceae bacterium | reverse complement strand
GCTCGCCGAGCACCGTATCTGCCGCGGGCGTGACCGGGATGACGCGGTAGCCGAAGCGCTGCAGGCCACGCGCGACCCCATGGCTCGGGCGCGACGGATCCGCAGACAGCCCGACGACAGCGATGATCCGCGCACGCTGCAGCAGCGTCGCGATTGTCTCGGCGTCGGGGTTGTGAAACATTGCTGCAGTCTAACGCACAGGCCTCTGCTCCCGCCCATGTTCACCGTCCGCATCGAACCCCATGGCCGCGAGATCCGCGTGCGGCCGGGCCAGAACGTGCTCGATGCCGCGCTCGCGGCGGGCCTCAACATTCCGCACAGCTGCAAGGCCGGCCACTGCGGCTCGTGCCGCGCGCGGTTGCGCGCAGGCGAGATCCACTATCCGCGCGGTCGGCCGGCCGGGCTGATGCCGGCGGAGGCCGCGCAGGGTCGGGTGCTGCTGTGCCAGGCCGAGCCTGCCAGCGACCTGGTCGTCGAGGCGCGGCTCGTGGCGCGCGCCCCGGAGGTCGAGATCAAGCGGTTGCCGTGCCGCATTGCCGCGAAGACGCTGCTCGCGCCCGACGTGCTGCGCGTCGACCTGCGCCTGCCGGCGGTCGAGACGCTCGAGTTCCGCGCCGGCCAGTATCTCGACGTGCTGCTCGACGACGATCGCCGGCGCAGCTTCTCGATCGCGAGCCCGCCGCACGATGCGCGCACGCTGGAACTGCACGTGCGCCGCGTCACGGGCGGCGACTTCACGCAGCGCCTGTTCGAGGATCTCGCGGTCGGCACGCTGCTGCGCATCGAAGCGCCGATCGGCCAGTTCGCCTACGAAAGCGGCGCCGAGCCGCTGCTGCTCGTGGCTGGCGGCACGGGCTGGGCTCCGCTCAAGAGCATCCTGCGCACGGAACTCGAAACGACCGCGGCAGGCGCGACTGCCCGACCCGTGCACCTGTTCTGGGGCGCGCGCAACGCGGTCGACCTCTACGAAGACGCGCTGCTGCGCGATTGGGTCGCGGCCCAGCCGCGGCTGCGCTACACGGCCGTGCTGTCAGAGGCGACCGCAATCACAGCGCCGCATCAACGTCTCGGCTGGGTCCACGACGTGGTGCTCAGGGAGTATGCGGAGCTCGCCCGCTGCGCGGCCTGGGTCGCCGGGCCGCCAGCACTGATCGAAGCCGCCCGCGCGGCGTTCACCGCAGCCGGACTGCCAACGCAGCAACTGCGCTTCGATTCTTTCGACTACGCGCCGCGCTGAGTGACCGCCGGCTGGCAGGCATCGCGCTGCATGCGCTGCGTCCGCGCGATCGTCGCCGCGTAGATCATCACCGCATCGTCGGGCAGGATCTGCGCGAGCCCGATCGCGTTGCGATGCAGGTACTCGGCCATCGCCAGCGACATGCCGCGCAGTTCATCGAGCCAGCGCAGGTCGTCCGCGCCGGCTTCCTGCAGCAGCGGCAACAGCGCCTGCGCGATCGCCAGCTGCAGCGACAACCGGTCGCGGTCTTCGCGCAGCAGTTCATAGGCGTCCGACAGGCTGCGCACGGCGCCGAGCACGTGGCCGTACTCGCGCTCGACCAGCAGCGCTACGTGCAGCGGCATTTCGCCCGAGATGCCGCGCACGGCGCGGTGATCGCGGGTCGGGAACAGCACCTCGAGCGGGGCCCAGGCGCGCAGCAGTTCGCAGATCCAGCGGCGGTTCGCGCTGGCCGGTCGTGAATGGGTCAGAACGGACTCGACGCGTGCGAGCGTCGCGCCGCGCAGCGTGGCGTCCGGCGCAAGGATGCGGCGGGCGCGCGCCGGCGCGGGCGCCGTTGCGATCCAGGCATCGAATTCGGAACGCGCGATTTCGCGGATGCGCGTGGCATCCAGACCCACAGACTCGAGCATGCAGAGACCTCCCGTGCGTCGATCACACCGGACGCCGGCTGCCGCTGTGGTGATGAGCATCACAGTGGACGCTCCGCGCTTGCGCTGCAAGCGATAAGTCAAAGCACGGGTCAACTAGATGCGGAACCGCTCACGCAGGTCCGAGGCCATGCGCCGGCTGACAGCGAGTCGCTCCGGGCAATCGCGCAGCCGCACGAAGGACTGGCCCTCGGGATCGCGTTCGATGGCTGTCAGTCTGTCGACCATGACCAGCGTGTTGCGGTGGATGCGCACGACGGCGGCGCCGAGCTCGTCTTCGAGCGAGCGCAGGCTGTCATCGATCAGCTCCTCGCCGCCGGTGTGGCGCACGGTCGTGTACTTCTGGTCGGCGTAGAAGTACAGCACTTCACCCAGCGGCACGAGGCGAGTGCCGTCGCGGTGCCGCACCGCGATGTGCGTGCGGCGTTCGACGAAGCGCGCGGCCTGCGCCGCCTGCGCGAGCTGCGGGCGCGTCAGTCGACCCGCCTTGCCGATCGCGGCGGCGAGCTTCTCGGCACGGATCGGCTTCAGCAGGTAGGCGACGGCCTGCGCATCGAACGCCTGCAGCGCGTACTCGTCGAAGGCGGTGGTGAAGATCACGGCCGGCGGCTCGGGCAATTGCGCGAGGCGCTGTGCGACCTGCAGGCCGTCGATGCCCGGCATGCGCACGTCGAGCAGCACGATATCCGGAGCTTCGAGCAGTGCGGCGTCGAGGGCCTGCTGGCCATTGGCAGCCTCGCCGATGACTTCGCAGTCCGGCAGCTCGGCGACCAGCGCGCGCAGCCGCTCGCGGGCCGGTGCTTCGTCGTCGACGATCAGGACGCGGTGCTGCGCCATGTCAGGCCTCCTGGCTCTTCCGGGAGTAAGGGAATCTCAGCGTCACGATGTACTCGGCGTCGAAGCGCCCGGCCTTGATGGTGGCGCGCGCGCCGTACAGCAGGTCGAGACGCTCGCGGATGTTCGACAGCGCGACGCGGTTGCCATCGCGCACGACGACTCCCGCCGGCAGCGGGTTGCGCACGACGATCGTGATCAGGTCCTGATGCAGCTCGCCCGTGACCTGCACCGCGCCGCCCTCCGGGCGCGGCTCGATGCCGTGGTAGATCGCGTTCTCGAGCAGCGGCTGGAGCACGAGCGAGGGCACGACGGCATCGAGCGGCAGCGCCGCCACCTGCCAGTTCACCTGCAGACGCTCGCCGAGCCGCAGCTTCTCGATGCGCTCGTAGGTGGCGGCGATCTCGAGTTCCTCCTCGAGCGTGATCTGGCCGCGCTGCTCGGCGAGGCTGGCGCGGAACAGGTCGGCCAGGTCCTGCACCGCGAGCTCGGCGCGCGACGGATCCGTGCGCGTCAGCGAGGCTATGGTGTTCATGCTGTTGAACAGGAAGTGCGGCCGGATGCGCGCCTGCAGTGCATTGACGCGCGCCTGCGCCTGGATCTCGACGTTGCGGCGCCATTCATGCGTGACGAAAAAATAGCGCAACGCGACCGCGGTGATGATCACCGCGATGCCGACGTTGCGCAGCAGGAAGGCGCCGTGCGCCTGCGGAAACAGTCCGACCAGTTCGCCGCCGCCGAAGGCGGTGCTCTGCCCGAGCCGCCAGGTGACTTCCGATATCAGCGCGACCAGCGCCGCCATCGCCGCAAGCACGACGATGGAGCTGCGCGCGCCACTGACACCGGCGAGCCGCTGGCGCAGCACGCACAGCAGGCCGGCGGCCGTCAGGCCTATCCACAGCAGGAACAGCGAGGTGCGCGCGAGGTCAGTCCAGAAGCCCAGCGTGTCGTTGCCGCGCGCGAGCGCCAGCGTCAGGGCGGTGAGCTCGACGATCAGAACCACAGCGAGCACGGCCCGCGGCGCGCAGAAGTCCGGCAGGTAGGGCGCACCCCCGGCGCGCTCCGCCGTCGCAGCAGGAGATGCGGTCGGCGCGGCGTTGGGCGTCGGGGCGGCCATCGTCAGCGCCCGAACAATCCTGTCTTGAGTCGATGCACGGCCGAAATGTCCTCATCGCCGTGGCCCTGTGCAATCAGCTCGGCGTACTCGGCGAGCATCGCATCGACCACCGGCAGCGATGCACCGAGCTGCGCTGCCATGTCGCGACAGATCTTGAGGTCCTTCGCGTGCAGCCGGACGCGGAAGCCGGCCGGATAGGCTTCGCGGATCATGAACGGCGCGCGGTTGACGAAGTACCACGACGAGCCGGCGCCCTTGCCGAGCGTGTCGACCAGCGGTTCGAGCGGCAGGCCCTGCGCGCGCGCGAAGGCCATCGCCTCGGCGACCGCGCGGATGATGCCGGCGCACATGATCTGGTTGGTGGCCTTGGCGGCCTGGCCGGCGCCCGAGGGTCCGAAGTGCGTGATCGTCCGGCCCATCGCCGCGAGCACCGGCTGCGCGCGCGCGAACGCGGCTGCATCGCCGCCGCACATGATCGCGAGCGTTCCCTGGCGCGCGCCTTCGACGCCGCCGCTGACGGGACAGTCGAGGAAGTCGACGCCGCGCGCGGCTAGCTGTGCTGCTGCCTGCCGCGCGGTGTCGGCGCTGACCGTCGAGCAGTCGATGACGAGTGCGCCGGCGCGCAACGCGGATGCGAGCGCGGCGACGACGTCGAGCACATCGGCGTCGGCCGACACGCACAGCACGACGGTATCGGCGCCCGCGGCGAGTGTCGCGGGCGAGTCCGCGGCGGTGACGCCAAGTTCAGCGGCGAGTGCCTGCGCGCGCGCCGCGGTGCGATTCCAGACATGGGAGAGCAGGCCGGCCTGGTGGAGATTGCGCGCCATGGGCTCGCCCATTGCGCCCAGGCCCACGAACGCAACGCGCATGGCGGCAGCGTCCGGCAGCGATCAGGGCTTGGCGCCGCAGGCGCTGTCGCGCGCGGTGCGCGCATCGACGCGGGCCTGCGTCAGTTCCGCCTCGTTCAGGAAGATCTGCTCGCCGTTCGGGCCGGGTTTGTAGATCCGGCGCGCTTCGATCGCCCGGTTGTAGCGATCGGTCGCTTCCTTGCACTGCTTGGCCTGCGTTGCCGCGACTTCCGCCTGCACGGCGCGCGTCGTCTCGGCCTGGCGCAGACGCTCGCCGACCGCTGCGTTGGTCGCAGCGACATTGTTCGTGGCCGGCGGCGGCGATGGCGAGACGGGCTGCATGTTCTCGCCGACGATGCTGGCCTGGCCGCTGCGGCGCACCAGCACGGCGCCGTCGAACGGCGTATCGCGACACTGCAGGTTGCGATTGACTGTCTTGCAGTAGACATCGGAGGCGTGGGCGGCCGGGGCCTGCAGCAGCAGGATGCCGATGGCCAACGCGGCAGCGGCCGTGAGTACGGCAAGGCCTGAGTTCTTGAGGGTTGTGCTGTGCATGGCGGTACTCCGGCCGGATTATGGCGCCGGCCCATGCCCGGAATACCGGAACTCCGTCACAAAGAAAAGGGCGGGGCACCCGAAGGTGACCCGCCCTGCACGGATCGGGGTATGAGGGGGGGCCGATCAGTTCGTGTAGGCGCGTTCGCCATGTGAGGTGGTGTCGAGGCCCTCGCGCTCCACGTCGGCTTCGACGCGCAGCCCGATGAGCAGATCGACGATCTTGAAGGCAATGGCCGCGACCACCGCGGACCAGACGATGGTGATCAGCACGCCTTCGGCCTGGATCAGCACCTGGCCGGCGATCGAGAAATCGTCGCCGCCCGTGCCGCCCAGCGTCGGCGCTGCGAACACGCCGGTCAGCAGTGCACCGACGATACCGCCGACGCCGTGGACGCCGAACACGTCGAGCGCGTCGTCCGCACCCAGCATCTTCTTCAGGCCCGTGACACCCCAGAGGCACAGCAGGCCGGCGACGGCACCGATGACGATGCCGCCCATCGGACCAACCGAGCCGCAGGCCGGCGTGATCGCGACCAGGCCGGCAACGGCACCCGACGCGGCACCGAGCATCGACGGCTTGCCCTTGATGACGGCCTCGCCAACCGTCCAGGCGATCACGGCAGCCGAGGTCGCGAACAGCGTGTTGATGAACGCGAGGCCGGCACCACCCGTCGCTTCGAGGTTGGAGCCGGCGTTGAAGCCGAACCAGCCTACCCACAGCAGCGAGGCACCGACCATCGTCAGCGTCAGCGAGTGCGGCGTCATCGGTTCCTTGCCGAAGCCGATGCGCTTGCCAACCATGTAAGCGCCGACCAGGCCGGCGACGCCGGCGTTGATGTGCACCACCGTGCCACCGGCGAAGTCGAGCGCGCCCTTGTCGAGCAGGTAACCACCGACGCCCCAGACCATGTGCGCGATCGGCAGGTAGCAGAACGTGAACCAGAGCGCCGAGAACAGCAGCACTGCCGTGAACTTCATGCGCTCGGCGAACGCACCGACGATCAGCGCGCAGGTGATGCCGGCGAACGTCGCCTGGAAGGCGATGAAGACGTACTCGGGGATCTTGACGTTCTCGGTGAAGGTATCCGCGAGGCTGTCCGGCGTGATGCCCGCCAGGAACAGGCGGTCGAACCCGGCGATGATCAGGCCTTCGCCGCCGAACGCGAGGCTGTAGCCGTACACGGCCCACAGCACGCAGATCAGCGAGAACACGACCATCACCTGCATCAGCACGGAGAGCATGTTCTTCGCGCGCACGAGGCCGCCGTAGAACAGCGCCAGCCCCGGCAGCACCATCAGCACGACCCGGACCGTCGCGGTCATCATCCACGCGACGTCGCCCTTGTCGACGATGGGTTCATCCGCCGCGAATCCGAGTGATGGCATCAGTGCCAGCAGGCCCGCCATCAGGGCCCAGGCCCAGGTGCGCAGCACAGAAGGTGTCTTCATCGTCGTCATCATTTTTGTGGCTCCCAACTCACTGTGTCTTCAAGCTGCAGCGGCACCGGTTTCGCCGGTGCGGATCCGGATCGCCTGTTCGAGATCCGTAACGAAAATCTTTCCATCGCCGACCTTGCCGGTGCGGGCCACGTTCGCGATCGCTTCGACCACCGGTTCGACGATGGACTCGTCGACCGCGATCTCGACGCGCGTCTTCGGCACGAAGTCCACCCGGTACTCCGCACCGCGGTAGTACTCGGCATGGCCTTTCTGTCGGCCGTAGCCCTGCACTTCGGTCACTGTCATCCCCTGGACGCCAAGCTTCGCTACCGCGAGTTCGAGGTCGTCGAGCCTGAAAGGGCGAATGATCGCGGTGATCAGCTTCATTTCGTGCCCTTTCGCCCCGTTTCGCGCATCGCTCGCAGCGAGGCGTGCGGGTATGCTTCTGCTTGTAGTCCGCCAGCGTCATTGCACCTTCCATGCCACAGGCCTGCAGGGTGCACGCGCGGCGGAATGCGGGTTTTGCTGCCGGGCATGCACCGTTTTGGAGCCATTGCCCGCAGCGCTGCGTCAACAATGGGCAGGGCGGTCATGCTGCCCCGGGAGACCTCCATGGAATCGGGTTCCGATACCCCACGCGATCGCTTCCGCATCGATGACATCGCGCGCCGCCTGCTCGATAGCGTGCCGCCGTCGGTGCGCGCGCTGCAGGCCGACCTCGAGGCGAACTTCCGCGCCGTGCTGCGCGCCAACCTCGGCAAGCTCGACCTGGTCGCCCGCGACGAGTTCGACGCCCAGTCGCGGCTGCTCGCGCGCACCCGCGCCAAGCTCGATGCGCTCGAGGCGCGGCTGGCCGCGCTCGAGAACGGCGAACCTCCGACCGCAACCTGAACCGGTCGCGCACACACAACGGTCGCCGCCATGGCGCTCGCGCAACTGCGCTGCCGCGCCCAGGTGGGGCTCTCGGCGCCACCGGTCACGGTCGAGGTGCACCTCGGTGCCGGGCTGCCCGTGTTCACCATCGTCGGTCTGCCGGCCGCCGCGGTCCGCGAAAGCAAGGAGAGAGTGCGGGCGGCGCTCGTCAACAGCGGCTTCGAGTTTCCCGCCGGGCGCATCACGGTCAATCTGGCCCCGGCCGATCTGCCCAAGGAAGGTGGCCGCTTCGATCTGGCGATCGCGATCGGCATCCTGCTCGCTTCCGGGCAGCTGCAGCCGGAGCGCGATCTCGACGCCATCGAGTTCTATGGCGAACTCGCGCTGACGGGCGCGCTGCGCGCCGTGCCCGGGCTGCTGGTCGCCGCGCAGGCAGCCCAGCACTCGGCGCCGGACGGCAACCACACGTTGATCATCCCGGCGGCTGGCGCGGCTGAACTCGCGCTGCTGCCCGGCGTGCGCGCCCAGGCGGCGGCAACGCTGCTCGAGGTCTGCGGCTGGTTGCTGCGCCAGCTCGAACTGTCGGCACCACGTGATCTCGCGCCGGCGTTGGCCGATGCACCGGCCGCGCTGCAACCTTCGCTCGCACTCGCCGATGTCTGCGGCCAGCAGCAGGGCAAGCGTGCGTTGGTGGTCGCCGCAGCCGGCGCGCACAGCCTGTTGCTGATCGGTCCGCCCGGGTGTGGCAAGAGCATGCTGGCGCGGCGCCTGCCCGGTCTGCTGCCGCCGCTCGAGACGGCCGCGCTGCTGGAAGTCGCGAGCATCGCATCGCTGGCACCGCCGGAGACCGCCCCGCGCCAGTCGGGCGTGGCGCCGGGCGAGGCGCGCGCGCCCTGTATCGCTCGGCCGTTTCGCGCGCCGCACCACACCACATCGGCGGGGGCGATCGTCGGCGGCGGCACGCGCGTGCGTCCGGGGGAGATCACGCTCGCGCACCACGGCGTGCTGTTCCTCGACGAGCTGCCGGAGTTCGACCGGCGCGTGCTCGAGGCGCTGCGCGAGCCACTCGAGACCGGTGTCGTGCAGGTCGCGCGCGCGAATCTGCGCGCGGAGTATCCGGCGCGCTTTCAGTTCGTGGCGGCGATGAATCCCTGCCCCTGCGGCTGGTTCGGCGATCCGGTGCGGCGCTGCCGCTGCACGGCAAAGCAGCGCGAGCTGTATCGCGCGCGGCTGTCGGGGCCGCTGCTCGATCGCCTCGACCTGCGGCTCGAGCTCGGCAGCGTCACGCCGGAAGATCTCGAGCTGCATCGTCGCGCCGCTGATCGCGAGGTCCTCGATGCACGCGCGCAGGCGCAGGTCGCTGCGGCCCGCGCCTGCCAGCAGCAGCGCGGCCGGCTGAACAGCCGGCTCGACGATGCGGAACTCGAGTCGTTCGCGAACCCCACGCCGGGCGCGCGGCGGCTGCTGGCCGCGGCGCAGTCGAAGCTCGGGATGTCATTGCGGGCGCAGCATCGCTGCCTGCGCGTTGCGCGGACGATCGCGGATCTGGAAGCAGCGGCGCGGGTCGAAGACCACCACGCTGCCGAGGCGGTCGCGCTGCGCCGGGCGCTGACGGACTAGGACAGTTGGGCGAGCGGGCGTTACAGCCCGGCCATGTGGTCGACCGCCGCCTGGATCAGCTCATCGCTGATATCGGTGCGGCCACCCTTCGCGGGCATGACCCCCGCCGAACCCTGGAAGCCTTCGATCGCGTGCTTGTACAGCGTGGCCTTGCCCTGCGCGATGCGCGGCGCCCAGACCGCTGCATCGCCCGTCTTCGGCGCGCCGCCGATGCCGGCACCGTGGCAGGCCGTGCAGGCCGCCGCATAGACGCTCGGGCCATCGGTCAGAGCGACGGTCATCGCGCCGCCAGCGCCGCTGTCGGCGCCCGTGTCGACGATCGCGAGCGCGGAGTTGTCCTCGCCGGCCACGGCGACGCGCACGAGCGGCTGGATGTTCTCGCGGACCGCGGCATGGTACTTGGCGTCTTCCAGCACGTGTTCGCGTTGCGTGCCGGCGCCGACCGAACGCGCCAGCGCGAACAGCACCAGCGTGATGGCGACGAGGATGCCGAGTACGAGGCTGAAAACGTTAAAGAACTGGGAGTCCTGCTTGCTCACGATCCGTCCGCCGGTGGTCCGTTAAAGACGCGGAATTATAGCCGGAAGGGCGGGGACGGTGCAGCGCAGGTCATGGTCTCCCCGCCCCCTGCCGGGCGCGCCCGGACCGGCGGGGCGGACCAGGGGTGGCCCGGGCGGGTGCCGGATTCAGGCGGCGTCGCTGACCGCCTGTCGCCCTGCGGGCTCGGCAGCCGGCAGCCTTGTGGTGGCCGCCAGCCGCAGGTGCAGGGCCTCTTCCCAGCCCTCGGTGATCAGCCGGAAGAAGTAACCATTGCCGGCCGACAGGCGCGCGTAGCAGGCGGCCAGGTCGAGCAGCATCGTGATGCGCCTGTGGGTGCAGCGCAGTTCGCCGGTCGCATGGGTCGCGATGGGCACGAACCCGAGCACGCGGGTGTGGAACTGGAACGGGCTGTGCGCTTCGTTCTCGAACACGTCGGTGATGTAGTGCGTGTAGCCGCGCCGCACGGTGTCGGCGATCGCTTCGCGCAGCAACGCCATCATGACGGCCACATTGCGGCGCCGCTCCGGCACGACGGCGAAGCGGCCGATCTCCGCGATCCGGTGCCGCGCGAGGAAGCTGTCGATGTCGAGGTCGCGCTCGACGAACTGCAGGCCGTATT
>JBIITU010000084.1:0-10339 GCA_044340335.1 Steroidobacteraceae bacterium | reverse complement strand
AGGGCCAGTGCGCCGGTCGTGCGGCCGTTCGGATGCCGCAGCGGGCAGCACAGGATCCGATACGGCATCGCTTCGTTGCCGGCGCCGCTCGTGACGCGATTGATGATCACGGGCTCGCGGCGGGTCTGCATCAGGTTGAGCAGCTGCCGATGCGTGCGCGCGAGCAGCGAACCATCGGCCTGGCGGCCGGCGGCGGCGCGCATCAGGGCGATGCTCTTCTCGGGCACGATCAGCGCGGTCAGCGCGCAGCCCATGTGATCGGCGGCGCGCTGCAACATGGCCTTCAGTTCATCGGCGGGTGCGGCAGGCTCGGTCGTGTCGCCATCGGACACGGACAGCAGCAGCTCCATGTCCTTGTCGCGCGTTGCGAGGCGCTCGGCGAGTTCGACCAGGCTGGACTGCGAGACCAGCTCGCGCCGCAGGCACTCGATCGCCGGGCGCACCAGCGAATTGACCATGGAGAAGGGCGGCGGATCACCATCGCCGGTGCGCCGCACCGCAACTGCCACCGTCGCCAGCATCTCGCCGGCGTCCGTGCGCAGCCACCACAGATAGACGGGTGCGGCATCGCGATCGGTCACGACGACTTCGCCCGGCAACGCGATATCGTTTTGCGCGCGGTGCTGCGACGCCTCGACCAGCTGCGGCATGTCTGGCCCGGTCATGGACTCGGTCGTCCAGCGCAACTGACTGGCCGCATCGAAGACCCAGATGTCTTCGGTGCGCGGCAGCAGCGATCGCATCAGCTGCGCATACGGCTCGAGCGTGCTCCACGCTGAAGTCGGGGCCAGTTTGGACTTGTCGCTGCTCATGGTCCTCACGAAGACGGGCGCGCCTCGCGCGCGCGGAGTTCGGGACGCAACGTTGCGCGATACGGCGCCCGGCGGCATCGACGCAGTTGGCAGAATTGTCAAATCGCCGCGCTGGCGGACTCTGCCTCGGCTGACGCGCCCGGCGCGAGCCCCGAATCAGTGTGATTCGCGATGATTCTGTGATGGACGTCACGGGCGACGCGCGGCCGCGCGCGGCCAGGGCGGTCAGCGATCCGGCGCGGGCTTCTGGAACCACGGCCGCGGATCGAGCGGCTGGGCATTGCGGCGGATCTCGAAGTACAGCTCCGGGCGTGGCCGGCCGCCGCTGTCACCGACCGCGGCGATCGAATCGCCCGCCGTCACGCGCTCGCCGACCTTGCGGAACAGCGCATCGTTGTGACCATAGAGGCTCATGTAGCCGCCGCCATGATCGACGATGACCAGCAGCCCGAGGCCCGCCAGCCAGTCTGCATAGATGACCCGACCGTGATAGATGCTGCGGACCGGAGCGCCCCGCTCGGCGGACAGCAGCATGCCCTCCCACTTCAAGCCGCCGGCGCGCGTCTCGCCGTAGCGCGCGACGACACGTCCTGCCACCGGCCAGGTCAGCTTGCCGCGCAGCCTCGCGAACGGATCGCGGCTGTCGCTCGGGAAACGCTGGATCGCGCGCCGCAACTCGCGCAACAGTCGCTCGAGCGCCGCCTGCTCCTTGCGCAGGCGTTCGAGGCTCGCGACCCGCGAACGCGATTCCTGCTGCACCTTGGCAAGCACCGCGCCGCGCTCGGTACGGGCGGACTCGAGCGCGTCGAGCTCGCGCTTCTGGTCCAGCTCGAGCGCGGCATAGCGCTGCTCCTCGGCTTCCAGCTGCGTCTGCAGTTCGGCGAGCGACGCGATGTGCTCGCGAATGCGCGCGATCTGGCCAGCGCGGGCGCGACCGAAATAGCCGTAGTACGCGAACATGCGGCCGGCGCGCGCCGGATCGCGCTGGTTCAGCAGCAGCTTCAGGGGCTCGTCGCGCCCGATCAGGTAAGCGGCCCGCATCTGGCCCGCGAGTGCATCGCGCTCGGTGCCGAGTTCGCGCTCCCGGGCACGACTCTGCGCCTCGATTTCGCCCCGGCGGCTGCGGCTTTCAGCGCGCTGCCGTTGCAGTTCCCGCAGCCGCTCGCGGGCGCTGGCCACCGATTGCTCGGCGGTGCGCAACTCGCGGGTCAGGCGGTCGCGTTCGGCGGCATCGCGGCTGACCTGCTCGCGAATCCGGTTGATTTCGCCGCGGATCCGCGCCAGATCCGCCTCGGTCTGCGCCCGGTCGGCACGCTGCGCCTGCGTCGGGGTCGCCGCCAGCCCGAACGCCAGCAGCAGTCCCACGGCCAGGGCACCCAGCCGCCGCACCGCGAACCGCAAGCCAATGATGTTCAATGCTTTCATGCGACGCGGCGCAGTGTAGCGCAGCCGCCTCGCGCCGCCCGGACCCGCTATAATCGCGGGCCTTTTTCCCCGAGGACGCGCGGCGCATGGAACGACTGCTCGAGTACGCCACGAACCATCCCTGGCTGGTGTCGGCCACGGTGCTGGCGCTGATCCTCGTGCTGGCGTTCGAGCTGCGCTCGCGGCAGAACGAATTCGCCGCCGTGTCGCCGCAGGATGCGATCCGGTTGATGAACCAGGGCGCCCTGGTGCTCGACCTGCGCAAGCCCGAATCCTACGCAGAAGGGCACCTCAGCGGCGCGCGTCGCATGGATTCCGCCGACATCCTCAAAGCCGGCGAAACGCTCAAGAAGTACAAGGAAAAGTCCGTGGTCGTCTATTGCGACTCCGGTTCGCTCGGCGCCTCGGCGGCCCGCATCCTCGCGGGCCAGGGCTTCACCAAGGCCGTGAACCTGCGCGGCGGGCTCACCAGCTGGCGCACCGAAGGCTTGCCGGTCTCGAAAGACGTGGTCAAGGAAAAGCGCGCATGAGCGCGGCGGCGCCCGTCGTCATCTACACCAAGAGCTGGTGCCCGTACTGCATCCGCGCCAAGGCGCTGCTCGATGCCAAGCAGGCCAGCTACGAGGAAATCGACATCGAGCGCGATCCACCGCGACGCGCCGAGATGATCAGTCGCAGCGGCCGCAACACGGTGCCGCAGATCTTCATCGGCAGCACCCATGTGGGCGGCTGCGACGACTTGCACGAACTCGAAGCGCGCGGCGGACTCGATCCGTTGCTGGCGCGTTAACCGGGCGTCCGCGCCCACTGCACTGGAGTCTCCATGGCTGACGAAAACCAGGCCGGCACCCCCGCCGCGCCCACTGCTGAACCCAACAACGAGCCCGAGTTCTCGCTGCAGAGCGTGTACCTCAAGGATTGCTCGTTCGAGGCGCCGAACGGTCCGCGCGTGCAGGGCGAATGGAACCCGCAGATCTCGCTCGACCTCAACACCGCCGCCGAATCGCTGGCCTCCGACACGCGCGAAGTCGTGCTGACGGTCAGCATCACGGCGAAGATCGGCGAAGCCACGGCCTTCCTCGTCGAGGTCAAGCAGGCCGGCGTGTTCGGCGTGCGCAACCTGACCGAAGCCGATCACCGCCGCGCCATCGCCAGCGTCGCACCGACCGTGCTGTTTCCGTATGCGCGCGCCGTCGTCGCGCAGCTCGTGTCGCTCGGTGGCTTCCCGCAGATGCTGCTGCCGCCGGTGAACTTCGACGCGCTGTACGCGCGCTCGCTCGCCGAAGCGCAGGCCGCCAGCGCGACGCGCAACTGAGCACGGACTGCGGTCGCGCGTGAGCAGCCCGCAGGACACCTCCGCCGCCGCGCCGATGGTCATCATCGGCGCCGGCTCCTGGGGCACGGCGCTCGCGATCCAGTGCGCGCGCGCCGGGCACCCGACCCGGCTGTGGGGCCGCGATGCCGCGCAGCTCGAGGCCATGCGCCGCGAGCGGCGCAACGCGCGCTACCTGCCTGACGCCGAATTTCCGCAAGCATTGCAGGTCGCGCAGTCGCTCGAGGCCGCACTCGACGGCGTGCGCGATGTGCTGGTCGTCGTGCCGAGCCACGCACTGCGCGACACGCTGACGCAGTTGCAGCCAAAGCTCGCCGCCGATGCGCGCATCGCCTGGGCGACCAAAGGCTTCGAGCTTTCGACCGGGTTGCTGCCGCACCAGGTCGCGCGCGAAGTGCTCGGCGATGCGATCCCGATCGCGGTGCTGTCGGGTCCCACGTTCGCGAAGGAAGTCGGCGCCGGCCTGCCCACCGCGATGACCGTCGCGTCGCCCGAGGCCGCGTTCGCGAACGAGCTCGCGCATGCGCTGTCATCCAGCCACTTTCGGGCCTACACCTCGAGCGACATCGTCGGCGTCGAAGTCGGCGGTGCCGTCAAGAACGTGCTCGCCGTCGGCGCCGGCCTCGCCGACGGACTCGGCTTCGGCGCCAACACGCGCGTCGCGCTGATCACGCGCGGCTTGGTCGAGATGACGCGGCTCGGCGTCGCGCTCGGCGCGCAGCGCGACACCTTCATGGGACTCGCCGGCCTCGGCGATCTCGTACTGACCTGCACCGACAACCAGTCACGCAACCGCCGCTTCGGCCTGCTGCTCGCCGCCGGACGCAGCGTCGATGACGCGAAGCGCGAGATCGGCCAGGCCGTCGAAGGCTATCTCGCGGCGCGCGCCGTGCGCGCCGTCGCCGCGCGGCACGCGGTCGCGATGCCGATCTGCGAGGGCATCTACCAGGTGCTCTACGAAGGTGTGCCGGCGCCCGAGCTGGTGCGCGGCCTGATGACGCGGCCGATCAAGGCGGAGACGGCGTAGCCGTCGTCGACCCAGCGCCGGCAAAGCCGCATTGCCGCCATGCCTCGTACACGACGACGGCAACCGAGTTCGACAGGTTCAGGCTGCGGTTGCCTTCGAGCATTGGCAAGGTCGCCACCCGCACGGCCGGTAGTTGCGCGAGCGCCTCTGGCGGCAGCCCGCGCCGTTCGGAGCCGAACACCAGCGCATCGCCGGGCAGGTAGCGGATCTCGTCATAGCGGCAGTTCCCGCCGGTTTCGATCGCGATCCAGCGCGCCGCAGGCAAGCTCGCGACGCATGCGGCGAGGTCATCGTGCACCTGCACGCGCGCCATCCAGCGGTAATCGAGCCCGGCGCGGCGCAGCGAGCGCTTGTCGAGGTCGAAGCCCAGCGGCTTGATCAGGTGCAGCGTGATGCCCGTGTTGGCCGACAGCCGGATGGCATTGCCGGCGTTGGGCGGTATTTCGGGCTCGAACAGGACTACGTGGAACATCGCCGCGCATGTTACCGCGACCGGATTGAGCGATAATTGCGCCATGGCCGCCGCCCCCGAACACGTCGACTCGCCGCTGCGCTATCGCTTCTGCGGCATGGATTTCGCCTCGCCGATCGTGCTGCTGTCCGGCTGCGTCGGCTTCGGCGAGGAATACACCCGCGTCGAGGGTTTCTCGAACACCGATGCGGGTGGGGTAGTGCTCAAGGGCACGACTGGCCAGCCGCGGCTCGGCAATCCGCCGCACCGTGTCTACGAAACGCCGATGGGCATGCTGAACGCGATCGGCCTGCAGAACCCAGGTGTCGATCACGTCGTGCGGCGCATCCTGCCGACGCTCGACTTCAGCGAGACCCGCTTCATCGCCAACGTGTCGGGCTCGACGATCGAAGAGTATGTCGACGTCACGCGCCGCTTCGACGACTCACCGATCGACGCGATCGAGATCAACATCTCCTGCCCGAATGTCAAAGAGGGCGGCGTGCAGTTCGGCAACTATCCGGACATGTCGGCACGCGTCGTCGCGGCCTGCCGCGCGGCCACGAAGAAGCCGATCATCACCAAGCTGTCGCCGAACCAGACAGACATCAAAGAGAACGCAAGGCTCTGCATCGAGGCGGGCTCGGATGGCCTCGCCGTCATCAACACGATCATGGGCATGGCGATCGATGTCGAGCGCCGCCGCCCGGTCATCGGCAACCTGCAGGGCGGCCTGTCGGGCCCGGCGATCAAGCCGATCGCGCTGCTGAAGGTGCATCAGGTGTACGACGTCGCGAAGAAGCACGGCGTGCCCATCATCGGCCAGGGCGGCATCACGTCGGCCACCGATTCGCTCGAGTTCATCGTCGCCGGGGCGAGCGCCGTCGGCATCGGCACCTCGCTGTTCTACGACCCGATGACCTGCAAGAAGATCAATGCCGGCATCGCCGCGTATCTGGCGCGGCACGGCATGCGCAACGTCACCGAGCTGGTCGGCACGCTGGATACGACGCGGCCCGGTTAGGGCCGCACGCCGGACCTGCGCCGTCGCGGCGGCGCACCGTGGCGCAACGCCGCGATCAGCAGCGCCCCCTGCTGGCGACCGATGTCCTGCGCCGAGAGTCGCCCGCCAGGCCGATACCAGTTCGCGACCCAGGCGATGGACCCCATGATGGTTGCGGCCGCGAGGGCCGGATCGATGCTGCGCGGCACGTCGCCGCGCGCCTGCGCCGCGCTGATCAGCTCGCGCATGACGCTCGAGTACAGATCGCGCTGCTTGACGATCTGCCGGCGGCGCGCCGCCGGCAGGAAGCCGAAATCGCGCATGAAGATCATGCCTTGCGCCGCATGTTCCGCCGAGTAAGGCCCGAGGTACTCGATCAGCTCGCGCAGCCGGTCCAGTGGCCGCCCTGGACCGGTGCGGCAACGCTCCACGACAGGGGCGGCGCCTTCGTGCAGGTCGCGCAGCACGTGGAACAGCAGATCCTCTTTCGAATCGATGTAGTGATAGAGGCTGCCCTTCAGCAGGCCGACGCGCGCGGAGACATCACTCATCGACGCGCCAACGTAACCTTTGGCGAGGAACTCGGCCGTCGCGGCCGCGATGATCTGCTGCCAGCGCTCCGCCGGATCGGCACGGCGCGTGCGGCGTGTCCGGCGCTGCGCGGCGCTCACGTCGTCTCTCTCATGTGGCCTCGATGGCGCGCCGATAATGCGGCAGCGACCCCAGCATCAACCAGGCGGCGAGCACGCCGGCGCCCGTCGCGACGATCGCCAGAGACTCACCGACGCGCGCCGGATCGCCGAACACGAAATCCGTGATCACGGCGACCAGCGTCGGCGCGATGCCCAGCCCCATGACAGACGCCAGGAAGACATACACCGATGAGACAATGCCGCGCATCCGGTTCGGTGCAGCGAACTGCAGCGCGGAAGCCGCCATCGACTGCGGGAAGCTGTAGCAGAAGGTGGCGCCAGCGGCGAGCGCGAGCGCCGTGCCGTAGCTCGGCGCGAACGGCAGCGCGATGCAGAACGGCACCAGCGCAAAGCCCGCGAACGCGGCGGCGCGCACGGGTGCGTCGACATACCCGCGCGACTTGAGCCAGCGCGCGAACAGCGGGCCGGACAGCACGCCGATCGAGCCGGCGATCAGCACCAGCGAGCCATACTGGACTCCGACGCTGGCGGCGTCGGCGCCGTGATGCCGGATCAGGAACGCCGGCATCCAGGCAGGCAGCGCATACAGCACGACGATGATGGACGACATGCCGATGTAAAAGCGCCCGAAGAACGCCCGACCCTGCCACAGGAAGTCGAGCACCTCGCGAACGCTGAAGCGCTGCTCCTGCGCCGACGTTCCGGCGAACGCGCGCCGCGGCGGCTCACGCACGCTCAGCAAGGCGATGGCGAGCAGCAGGCCCGGAACGCCCACGCAGAGGAAGGTGAGCCGCCACGCCGGCAGGTCATCGAGCAGGGGCAGCGCTGCGCCGATGGCATCCACGGAGCCGATCACGACGCCGCCGAAGATCAGCGCGAGTCCGCCGCCGATGTACGGCCCCATGACGAACACGCTCATTGCCTGCGGCAGCTTCTCGCGCGAGAAGTAATCCGACAGCAGCGACCAGGCGGCGGGAATCAGGCAGGCCTCAGCGGCACCGACACCGGCGCGGGCGAAGAACAGGCCGCCGAAACCGGGCAGCAGGCCGCACAGCACGGTGAAGCTGCTCCAGATCAACACGCCCGCGACCAGGATGTTGCGCCTGTGGCCGACATCGGCGCGCCGCCCGAACCACGGCCCGAACGCGATGTACGCGCCCATGAACGCCAGGCCCTGCAGCAGGCTGACCTCGAACTCGGTGAGTGCGAGATCGACCTTGATCGGGTCGACGAGCAGGTTCAGCACCTGCCGGTCGATGAACGCGACGGCGTAGGCGATCGTCAGCAGCACGACCACGTACCAGGCATAGCGGCTGTCCCGCTCGTCGGGCGCCGTGATGGAGTGTTGTGCCAAAGTCCCCTCGTTATGGCATGTACACTCGTACCAAACGATCGGTAGGCAGGTCAAGCTGGCCGCGCACCGCTGCGTTGCGCCTTGTGGCGCACACCCGAATCACCGTATCGTCGTGAGCCATAAGAGGGGGATTCCGATGACCAACGACGCCCGCGGGCCCGTCGCCGCGCCGCTCGATGCGGTTGCGCTGGCGCGCGCGTTCCAGCGCATGGCACTGATCCGCGCCTTCGAAGAGCGCCTGCACGTCGAGAACACGACCGGCGACATCCCGGGCTTCGTGCACCTGTACGCGGGCCAGGAGGCGATCGCGGTCGGCATCTGCGAGCACCTGACGGAGCGTGATTACATCGGTTCGACGCATCGCGGCCATGGCCACTGCATCGCCAAAGGCTGCGATCTCGACGGCATGATGGGCGAAATCTTCGGCCGCGCGTCGGGCCTCTGCGGCGGCAAGGGCGGCTCGATGCACATCGCGGATCTCGAGCGCGGCATGCTCGGCGCGAATGCCATCGTCGGCGGCGCTGCGCCGCTCGCGACCGGCGCGGCGCTGACGCACAAGACCCGCGGCACCGATGGAATTGCCGTTGCGTTCACGGGCGACGGCGGCTCGAACCAGGGCATGGTGTTCGAAGCGATGAACATGGCGGTGGTGCTGCAGCTGCCGGTGATCTTCGTCTTCGAGAACAACGGCTACGGCGAGGGCACCGGCGCGGACTACGCCGTCGGCGCGCCCAGCATCGCGCACCGCGCAGCGGGCTTCGGCATGCCGGCGGTGAAGGTCGACGGCACGGATTTCTTCGCGGTACACGCGGCAGCGGGTGAAGCCGTGGCGCGGGCACGCGCCGGCGGCGGGCCGAGCACGATCGAAGCAGTCGCGCTGCGCTACTACGGTCACTACGAAGGCGATCCGATGGCCTACCGCGCAGCCGACGAAGTCGCGAACCTGCGCGCGACGACCGATCCGCTGCAGCGCTTTCGCGCCTCGCTGGCCGCATTGCCGGCCGCCGCCACGCTCGCGCCCGCGCAGCTGGACGCAATCGAGCGCGAATGCGCCGCGCGGGTCGATGCGGCCGTGATCGCGGCACGTGCCGCGCCCTTCCCCGCGCTCGAGACGCTCGAGCGCGACGTCTACGTTTCCCTGTAGGTCATCGCGATGCCCAAACGCAGTTACCGCGCCGCGATCAACGACGCGATCCGCCTCGAGATGGAGCGCGACCCCGACGTCGTGCTGATCGGCGAGGACGTGCGCGGCGGCGCCGGCGGCAGCGCCGGCGAGGTCGAGGCCTACGGCGGCGTCATGGGCGTCACCAAGGGCCTGTGGAAGCAGTTCGGATCGGCGCGCGTCATCGACACGCCGATCAGCGAATCCGCGATCGTCGGCATGGCGGCCGGCGCCGCGATGACGGGGCTGCGGCCGGTCGCCGAGATCATGTTCCTCGACTTCTTCGGCGTCTGCTACGACATGCTTTACAACCAGACGGCGAAATTCCGCTACATGTTCGGCGGCAAGGCCCGCACGCCGCTGGTCGTGCGCGGCATGATGGGCGCGGGCCTGTCGGCGGCCGCACAGCATTCGCAGGCGCCCTATAACGTGTTCACGGCCGTCGCCGGTCTCAAGGTCGTCGTGCCGAGCAACCCCTACGACGCCAAGGGCCTGCTGATCACCGCGATCCGCGATGATGATCCGGTCGTGTTCTGCGAGCACAAGCTGCTGTACGGCCTGTCGGGCGAAGTGCCCGATGGCGCGTACACCATCCCATTCGGCGAAGCTAACTACACGCGCGAGGGCGAGGACGTCACGGTCATCGCGTTCTCGGCGATGGTGCCGCGCGCCAACGCGGTCGCCGACCGGCTCAAGGCGGAGGGCATCTCCGTCGAAGTCGTCGATCCGCGTACGACCCAGCCGCTCGACGCGGAAGGCATCCTCGAGAGCGTCGCGCATACCGGTCGCGTGGTCATCGTCGACGAATCGGCGGCGCGCGTCGGCATCGCGCATGACATCGCCGCGCTGGTTGCCGACCAGGGCTTCCGCCATCTGCGCGCGCCGGTCAAAATCGTCACGCCGCCGCATACACCGGTGCCTTTCTCGCCGCCGCTCGAGAAGGCCTGGCTGCCCAGCGAAGCGCGCATCGAAGCGGCGATCCGCGCCGTGCTGAAAGACGCCTGACCGCAACGCCCGGAGAGACTCATGGCCCTCGATCCGAAAATCAAAGCCGCGCTCGAAATGCCGCAGATGCAGCTCGGCGCACCACCGCCGGGCGTGACGGCGCCGATGATCCGC
>JBIITU010000470.1:0-2525 GCA_044340335.1 Steroidobacteraceae bacterium | reverse complement strand
CGCAGCCGGCAGACCTCCATCAGCTTGATGGTGCGCTCCTCGACGCCCTTCGCGCAGTCGATGACCATCAGCGCCGAGTCGACCGCGGTCAGCGTGCGGTAGGTGTCCTCGGAGAAGTCCTCGTGGCCCGGCGTGTCGAGCAGGTTGACGATGCAGTCGTTGTACGGAAACTGCATCACCGACGAAGTGACCGAGATGCCGCGCTGCTGCTCGAGCGCCATCCAGTCCGACGTTGCGTGCCGCGTCGCCTTGCGACCCTTGACCGTGCCGGCCATCTGGATCGCGCCGCCGAACAGCAGCAGCTTTTCGGTCAACGTGGTCTTGCCGGCGTCGGGATGCGAAATGATCGCGAACGTGCGGCGGCGGGCGATTTCGGCTGCAAGCGTTGTCATCGGGTTTCCAGTGGCCGGCGCAGCACGGCGGCATCTTCACGGCCGCCGACGGCCTGGTAATAGCCACGGCGCAGCCCGACCTGGCGAAAGCCCATCGACTGGTACAGGCGTATCGCAGCGGTATTGCTCGGTCGAACTTCGAGGAAGGCATCGGTCATGCCGGAGACACGGCCACGCTCGAGCAGGTAGTCCATCAGCTGTCGGCCGACGCCGCGGCAGCGGAATTCCTCGCGCACGCAGATGTTGAGGATGTGCGCCTCGCCGGCCCCGACGCTGAGGATGCCGTGTCCGATGACCTGGCCGGCGAGCTCAACCACCCGACAGACGTAGCCGACCCGCAGGCAATCGCGGAAGATCCCCTCGCTCCATGGAAACTGGTAAGAGCTGCGCTCGACGGCGACGACGGCCGACAGGTCGGCCTCCGTCATCGCGCGGATCTGGGTTTCAGGCAAGTGGGCGATCAGCTCGGGGGCAGTAGCCATGGCTCAGTGCAGGCGCGTTCAGCGGGCGGCGCCGGGCGCGGTCAGTTCCTCGAAGGTGCGGCGGGCGAATTTGAGATCTTCCCAGGCCTTGCGCTTCTCACCCGGCGCGCGCAGCAGGTAGGACGGATGATACGTGACCACGAGCGGAGTCTGCAGCGCGCCGAAGCGATGCACCTGGCCGCGCAGCCGGCCAATGGGCGTGTCGGTCGCGAGCAGGGTCTGGGCCGCAACGCGCCCGACGCACAGGATCATCGCCGGGCGCAGCAGCGCGATCTGCCGCGCGAGGTACGGCTGGCAGCAGCCGACTTCCTCGGGCCGTGGATCACGGTTGCCCGGCGGCCGGCACTTCAGGATGTTGGCGATGAACACGCTGGCGCGGGGCAGGTCGATCGCGAGCAGCATTTTGTCCAGCAGCTGCCCCGCGGCACCCACGAAGGGCTCGCCGCGCAGGTCCTCCTGCTCGCCCGGCGCCTCGCCGATCACGAGCCAGCGCGCCGCCGTGTCGCCGACCCCGAACACGGTCTGCGTGCGGCCCGCCGCGAGCGCGCATTTCGTGCAGGCAGCCACTTCGGCCCGCAGTCGTTCCCAGTTGTCGTTGGCCGGCAGCGGCGCCACGGCCGGCGACGGCGCCGCGAGCGGCGGTAGCGCCAAGTCGCGCGGCGCCGAGACCGCGGGCGCTGCAGGTGCAGCTGCGGGTACGCGTACGGGTACGGGTGCTGGTGCGGCTGCGGCTGCCGCGGGCGCCGGCGCGGCCAGGCCGCGCCGCACCCACAGGTCGATGCCGAGCGCCTCGAGATACTGCTCGCGTCGCTGCGTCACGGCGGGAAACTCAGTTGGCGTCGTCGCCGCTGCGACCGGCGCGGCGCAGGCGCCGGCCAAGCCACTGCACCGGTGCCGTCAGCGCGAACACGGTGAACATCGACAGCAGCATGGTCGCCGGCTCAGCGGCGATCAGGCCGAGAAAAACGGGCACGATCAGGAAATAGGCGAACTTGATGCGCCGGTCCCAGTCGACCTGCTTGAAGCTCGGGTAGGCGAACTTCGACACCATCAGCGCGCCGGCTGCGGCCGTGATCGAGAAAGTCAGGATCAGGCCGGCGAGCCCGGGCTCACGCCAGCTGCTCGAGAACCAGACGAAGGCGGCAACGACTGCGGCCGCGGACGGGCTCGGCAGCCCTTCGAAATAGCGCTTGTCGGCGGTCGCCGCGCGCGAGTTGAAACGCGCGAGGCGCAGCGCGGCGCAGACGGCATAGAAGAACGCCGCGATCCAGCCGAACCTGCCCCAGGAATCGCCGTACTCGGCGATCCGCGCCACGCCCCACTGGTAGGCCACCAGCGCCGGCGCCAGCCCGAAAGACACCATGTCGGCGAGGCTGTCGTACTCCTTGCCGAAGATGCTCTCGGTGCGCGTCCATCGCGCGACCCGGCCATCGAGGCCGTCGAAGATCATCGCCAGGAAGATCGCCCCGCCCGGGCGGGCGAAGTCGCCATTGATCGCCGACACGATGGCAAAGAACCCGCACGCCAGGCAGGCGGTGGTCAGCAGGTTCGGCAGCAGCGAGACGCCGCGGCGCTGCGGATCGATGCCCAGCTCGTTCATCGGGGGTTCCAAGCGGTAGCACTCGGTCGGCAATGGGTCCCCATTATGGGG
>JBIITU010000083.1:0-10358 GCA_044340335.1 Steroidobacteraceae bacterium | reverse complement strand
CGGCGCGTGCGGTCGCTGAAATGATTGTGCTGCTGCATGGTCTTGGTGGCCGGAGGACGGGTCAGGGTCGCGAGCTGCATGAGATGGTTCCTGCATTGAGCATCGGGGGCACGAGCGGCGCGGGCTCGTCCATGGTCCATGCCGAAGTGGCCCAGCTGCGCCAGCGCGCCTCGTTCGACACGAGCACGACGATGCCGCGAAAATCCGCCAGCATCGCGCGCAGTTCGTGCACCTGCGATGCTGGCACGGTGCTGTCGACGTCATCGAGCAGCAGCACGTCCGGCTCTCCGAGCAGCGCCTGCGCCAGCAGCAGACGGGTGCGCAGTACTGCCGGCAATTCGGGCCAGCCCTCCTGCAGGCGGGTATCGAGCCCATTCCACAGCTGCGTGACAGGCTCGTCGAGCCGGCAGCGTTGCAGCACGGCGTCGATCTCCGCCTGCGTGGCCCGCGGCCGACGCAGGCACACGAGGCGACGCAGCGTGCCGCGCTTCAAGCCCAGCGAGGTGCCGACGAGCGCGACGCGCGCCCGCAGGGCGACCAGGTCCACATCGCGCAGATCGACGCCGTTGACCCTGACGCGACCGCGATGCGGGTCGACCAGCCGCACCAGCGTGCGCAGCAGCTCCGACTTGCCGCTGCCCGCAGCGCCTCCGAGCAGCACGCGCGCACCGCGTTCTGCACGCAGGTCCAGCACGGGCGCGTTCTCCTTGATCCTCAGACCTTCGATCGACAGCTCATCGACACGCTCGACTGGCAGCGGCGGCGAGACGCGCGGGCGCGGCAGCCGCGGCAGGTTGAGCATCTGCTCGACCTTCTCCTGGGCGATGCGCGCCTTGCGCCAGTAGTCGAACACGCGCATCGAATCGCGCAACGGTGTTACCAGCAGGCCGAACAGGGCGACGACAGCCGGCAGCGTAGCGAGCGAAGCGTTCGCACCGCCGAGCATCACCACCGCCACGATCGCGAGTGTCGGTGCCAGCAACCCGATCATCTCGCTGCCAGCAAGCAGGCTGGCGGACCAGCCCGTCTCGGTGATCGTCGCCTCGCGCACCGCGCGACTGCGCCGTTCGAGCTGCGACTGTTCAGTCCGCCACGCGCCGCTGGCCTGGATGGCGGCCAACGCCTGCAGTCGATCGGTCGCGTCGGTCGCCAGTCGTCCGCGCGCCGCGCGCGTTGCGCGCACGGTCGCATCCAGGCGACCGCGCACCGCGACGGCGGCAATACCGAGCACGACGACAAGAACCAGCGCGACTGCAGCGAGCCACGGCTCGAGCCACAGCAGCGCGGCGCAGACACCGAGCACCATCACCGCCGTGACGACAATGCGCGCGAGGCCCTGACCGACCCAGCGTCCGATCGCACCCATGTCGCCCATCAAGCGCAACAGCAGCGCGCCGCGGCCGCGCCGCAACGCATCCCGCGCATGCGAATGCCACAAGCGCGAGAACAGCCGCCCGCGCAGCTCGAGCACGTAGCTCTGCGCCAGACGGGCGGCGTCGACACGCTCGAGCCAGCGGAGCGCGAACAGCACCAGCGCGCAGCCGCCGAACTGGACCATGACGGGCGCGATGGCGCCACCATGCGACGGCGACAGCAGGCGGGCAGCCAGCAGGCCAGCCGCCAGCACGGTGCCGACCTGCAGGAAACCATTGACGACCAGTCGCGCGAACAGGCCGATCCGCTCGCCCGCGAATACCGGCGGCCGCCTCATGCGCTGCGCCGCGAGTCAGCGGTGTTGCGCTCGACGGCAGCGTTCATCGACGCGGCCAACAGCAGGCGGCTCGCCGTCTGCGGCTCGGCGAGGGCGGCGCTGCTGTAGACGGGCAGCTGGGTGGCGTCTTCGGCTTCGCGCAGCGCCAGTGGCGACGCAGTCATCGCGCCTGCCAGGCCCATCGGCTGGATGCCGTGGCGCAGCAGCCAGTGGACACCCGCCACGGCCCCCATCGCATCGGGACTCGCGAACAGCAGGCCGCCCATCAGGCTGCGCAGCCGCGGCGAACGCAGCAGCGCAGCGGTTTCCGCCTGGTACAGGCCGTCCGCGATCTCGACGACGATCGCATCGATCTGCGCCGCCGCGAGGTGCGCGACGATCTGTTCGCTGGAGTTCTCGATGGCTTCGAGGGGTGCGAGATAGGTCGTCGCAAGACCGATGTCAGTGAAGTCGAGCACGGCGCGCGCGCCCGCATCGAGCATCAGCATCGTGTCCGCGCACGCACCCGTGCCCGTCAGCTTGCCCGCGCCGACGCGCAGTCCGGCGCGGGTCAGGCCGTGCACGAGCTGGGCCGCAGCGGTCGTCTTGCCGGCGTTCATCGATGTGCCCGCGACGACGATGACCGGCGGCAGCTGCGTCGGCAGACTCAGGCGCGGCAGGCGGAAGTCACTGACGTTCAGCGCGCGGCCGTCGTGATCACACAGCACGCCGAGCGGCAGCAACTGGGTCGGCGCCTTCATGCGCGCATGCGATGCCACGACCCGGGCCGCAATGCCACCGCCCGCGGCCAGGGCGCACGGACCCAGATCGCCGGGCACCAGCGCTTCGAACTGATCCGGCGCGTAGCGATTGCCGAACGCTACGATGATCTCGTCGCCGACGAACAGCGTCGCGCGTCGGCCATCAGGCTGCTGCAGACCGGAGTGCTGGCCGACGCGCGTGACGCGCGCGATAGTCAGATCGCCGGCTCGCGGGACTCGCGCGGCGTCGATGGAACCGACTTCATCCAGCAGCACACGTCGCGTCGCGAAGCTGCGCTTGGCACGCTCCAGGCGGGCGGGAGTCCATTCGGTGCTGACGCTCATGGCGGCAGGCGGAAACGCGATTACGGTGTTCATCCTTGGGTCCCCGAGCTGAAGCTCTCTGTGTTGTCCTGTGGGAACAACGGGACCTGCCGCGGTTTATTCCGCGGCTCGCGCGACTACTTCTCGAGTCGAGCCAGGATGCTGCGGATGGCAGCGTTATTGGCCTCGCGGCCGTGCAACTGCGCAACCAGATCCACGCTGCTGCGCTTGCCGGTGCCGAACTCGATGGTCTCGCGCCTGACATAATGTCCGACGTCGGGGGAGTAGTACCAGATGACGCGTCGCTGCACCCGCATGGTGTCGGGCGAATAGCGATCGCAACGTATCTGCTGGGTGTCGAAGCGCCCGGCGGGCACGTCGATGCGCTGCGACCCGGCCGCCGTGCAGGTCCACAGCTCCGGGATGCGACGCAGCGGTTCGGAATCGCTGCGCACTTCGGCCATCGACCGGAATCGCACCGTGCGCCCCGCTTCGAGCGGCCACAGTTTCTCATGCTCGCCACGCACGACTCGGCGTCCGCGCGTGCGGTTGGTCGACCACTCCACTGCGGGGACGACGAAGTTCCGCGGCCGCGTGAAGCGCTGGCCGTTGCCGGCGCGCCAGACCACGTCGCGCGACTCGACGCGCAAGGCCGTCTCGACGCGGCGGTCGGAATAGATGAAGGTGTCGCCGACGCGGTACTCGGGGAGCGCTGCCTGCGCCGCGGCCACGCCGAGGCCGCAGAGCAGCGCGATGGCGCGACCGCTGGACTGGCGCCGCGACCGGGCCATCAGCGTGTCATCGCCCGCAGCGGCACCGCGCCGAATCCATACACGGGGTCCTGGCCAGGGTCACCGAGGTCGGCAGCCTCGCGCGCCAGGTCGGCGACGGCGCGCTGCGCCGACAGCGGGTCGAGAGCCGTATGACGCAGCGCGAGCGCCGCGGCCACATAGGGCGCCGCAAACGACGTGCCGGACACCGCGCCATCCGCGCCGGTAGGGCCTGCCGCCGCGACCGCAACGCCGGGCGCCGCGAAGTCGACATGCTGCCCGCGGACCGCGCGCCGATAAACACGACCATTGCCGTCGATGGCGGTCACGCCCACGACACCCGCGTAGGCGGCGGGATACTGCGGCCGGGCCGCCGGGCCGGCGTTGCCGACCGCCGCCACCACGATGTGGCCGCGGTCCTGGGCGCGCCGCACCGCCGCCTCGAGAATCGCGTTCGGCGGACCCGCCAGACTCATGTTGATGACCGGCGTTTTCTGCGCCATCAGCCAGTCGATGGCGCGCGCGAGATCCGCCGCAGCGCCGATGGACTCGCCGCGCGGCGACTGGTGGAACACCGATGCGACGAAATACTGGCTGCGCGGCAACAGGCCGTTGTCGCGGCTCGCGAGGATGGAGGCCACTGCCGTGCCATGTTCGCGGGTCGGCGGTTCGCCCGTCGAGACGAACACGCGCTGCTGGATGCGCGCGGCGTTGATCGCCGGCGTGGTCGGGTCGATGGCCGAGTCGATGAGCCCGATCCGCAGGTCGTCGCGGTTCGACAGGCTCGCGCGCGGCTGCATCGCCACAGACTTCGGTCGCTCGATGTCTTCGGTGCCACTGGGCGAAAAGTCGTACAGATGTTCGTAGTCGAACACGGTCGCAGGATCCGCCGCCCGCAGTGACGCGAGTGCATCGGAGACCTGCTCATCGTCGGGCAGCCGGAAGCGCACGACGTCGATGCCTGCAGCCGGCAGGCGGAATCGCTCGGCCACGCTGTAGCCCAGCGTACGCGCCTCGGCCAGCGCACGCTCGGAGGGGTTCAGCGCCAGCAGCTGGCCGCGACGCGCGACGTAGCCCGAGGAGTCATAGATTTCCTCGGGACCGAGCGCATAGAGCTCGCGCGAACGGGTGCTCGAGCCGCCGGAGTCGTTCAGCGAGCGGCTGCGACCACCACCGAGTCCGAAGCCACCAGAGCCTTCCGAGCTGCGCGCGCCGCCGCCCCGCGACGAGCCGCTGTTGTCGTCGTCGTCATCGCCGCCGTTGTCATCGTCATCGTCATCGTCATCGTCATCGTCGTCGTCGTCGTCGTCGTCGTCGTTGTTGCCAACTACCGCATCGTCGTCGCCACCGACATCGTCGTCACCGCCGACATCGTCGTCACCGCCCGGGCCATCGTCGTCACCGCCCACATCGTCGTCCAGGCCAGGATCATCAGCACCGGGATCATCAGCGTCGTCGTCGATGTCATCGTCGTCATCATCGTCGTCGTCGTCCGGCGGGTCATCGCTGCTTTGCGCGAGGGCGAGCACGCCCGCCACCGGTACGCGCGTGGGACCATCGGCAAAGGGTCGCGGCGCGACCAGCGACGGCGACAGGGCCGAAGCCGGCGCGCTGCTCAGCAGCAGCGCGGCGACGAACATGGTCAGTGCAGCTTCGCGTGAATCCATAGGTACTTCCTCGCCGCGGCTTGCGACTAGAACTCCACGCCCAGCTCGACCACGGCCACGAACCCGCTGTCGGTCGGCAGCGTCGGCCGACGCTCCTCGACGTGGACCAGATCGCCGCGCAGCACGAAGTACTCGCCGAGATTCCAGTACGCACCGAGTGCGATCAAGCGCGAATCGACCGCCTCAGACTGCCCGACCGCCGCAGACAGCGCCACGCCCCACTTCTCATCGCGCCAGGCAACGCCGGCATTGAATTCATCCTGATCGGTCAGGGCGAGTCGGTTGCTGTCACCGCGCTCGACAAAGGCGCCGCCGATGACCAGTTTGTCGCGACGGGCCTGCAGGCCCACGCTCCAGGAGTCGATGTCGGCACGCTGCGTGATCGCATCCGCCTGCGCGGTGACCCACGAGCCGCTGACGCCCAGCGCCCAGTCGCCGACCGGGCGCTGGTACTGCACGCCGAGCTCGATGCCATCGCGCTGCAGTGTCCGGTTGCGCGGGTTCGGATCGTCCTCGTTGAGCTCGTACTTGGGCGCGTACGACGCGCCGAAGCGCAGGCCGTTGAAAGGCGCCGACACATACACGAACTTCGCTGCGTCACCGGTATCGAACGGCGACAGCAGCGCAGCCGAGCCGGCGTAACGCGAGAACTCACCACGGATCTGGCCGAGACCGATCACCGGTGCGCGCAGCGACAGCACGTCCGCCGCGCCATCCTGCTCGCCGAGCTCGAAGCGACCGATATCGCTCGAATAAAAGATGTAGAGTTCGTCGCGCGCGAGGTCCTCGACCTGGCGTCCACCGTCATCGACTTCCAGCTGCACGCCGAACAGCGCACCGCCATCCGTGACCCGTTCGATGTTCAGCATCGCGGACCAGGTGAAGTCCGAGTCATCGCCGCTGAGACCGGACCGGGGATCTTCGAACGTGCCGGTCTGCGCGCCGGCGCCAACCCGCAGCTCCACGTTGACCGGGCCAACCTGTCTCTCGAGCGCAGGAGCGACGACGGGAACCGACAGGGCAATCAGCGACGCGGCGGCCGCAATCCTTGGCATGCACATGATCATGGTCTCGACTTGTTTTCTTGTTGTCCGGGGCCCTGCATAACCGGGCTTCTTGCCCCGACAACGTGTGGCGGGAGACGATATTCCCGCTGACCGACCCAATTGACAATAATGCGTCCCGGGCTGAGGGGTCGGCCGGGGCGTGGGAATAAATAATTGAACTCTCTCGTTAGCAAGTCGCAAACAGGCGACGGGGCCGATTTCCGGTCCCAACTGGTGGAGCTGATGCCGCGCTTGAGACGTTTCGCACATGGATTGACCGGTTCGGCCGCGGATGCGGACGACCTGGTGCAGTCCACGCTCGAACGGGCGCTGGAGAAGCTCGACCAGTGGCAACCGGGCACGCGGCTCGACAGCTGGCTGTACCGCATCGCGCAGAACCTCTGGATCGACCAGGTCCGTTCGGCGCGCACGCGGGGTACTGCTGTCGATGTCGAAGCGCTCGAGGCCGTCGCCGGTAGCGATGGACGGGTCACGAACGAGCAGCAGCTGACCATGCGCGACACGCGTCGCGCGATGGCCGAATTGCCCGAGGAACAGCGGGCGGTGCTGATGCTCGTCGCGGTCGAGGAAATGTCTTACGCGGATGCCGCGCAGGCCCTCGAGATCCCGATCGGCACGGTGATGAGTCGCCTGTCGCGAGCGCGTCGTGCGCTCGCCGAGCGACTGGGCTACGGGAGTGAGTCATGAGCACGATTTCTGACGAAACCTTGAGCGCATTTCTCGACGGCGAACTGCCGGAAGCCGAGCGGGCGCGCGTCGCCACGGCGCTGGCGACCGATGCGTCACTCGCTGCGCGCTTCGCGGAGCTGGAACGAGCGGACGCGTCGCTGAAGAGCGCCTGGCCGGCGCGCGACACCACCCTGCCCGCCGGCATCACGACCGCCATCGATCAGCTCGCCGCAGCGCAGGCCGCGCGCAGCGCGGCAGCCAGCCAGAGCAAGGTGGTGTCGCTCGACGCGCGTCGCGCCCAGGTCGCCGCACAACCCGCGCCCGGGTCGCCGCGCGCGCAGTGGCAGCGCTGGTCGCTGGCCGCGTCCATTCTTGCCGTGGTCGGTGCCGGCCTCGTGTTCCTCAGCCAGCAACAGCCGGGCAGCACCCAGTACGCGTTCACGCCGGCTGCCGGCGCGACGCTGCCCGCCAGCCACCCGCTGGCCGCCACGCTCAGCGAAACCCCGAGCGGCACCACGCGTGACTGGCCAGGCGCGGCCACGCGTGGCGGCACTGTTTATCCCGTACTGAGCTTCCGCGATGGCACGGGCGCGCTGTGCCGCGAGTTCGAGGTGGCTGACGGCCGCGCCGTGTCGGTGGGCGTCGCCTGCCGGCGCAATGCCGACTGGAACGTCGAAGCCATCGCAACTGTCCCGGGCCGCAGCGCCGCGAGTGAAGGTTATGTGCCGGCGTCCGGCGACGTGCCCGCCGAAGTCAGCGCCACCATCGAGCGGCTGATGCAGGGCGAGCCGCTGGATGCGGCAGCGGAGACGAGCGCGCTGATGGCGCCTTGACCCTGCCGGGCGCGGCTACCCCAGCACGGCGCGCGCCGCGGCAGAGCCGGCCAGCCGACCGAACGTGGTCGCCGTCAGCAGCCCGTTGCCGGCGATGTAGCCCCAGCACGAGGGCCCCGACACGCCGCGCGCCGCACCGCCGCCGGCATAGAGGTTCGGTAGCGCGCTGCCATCGTCGCGCAGCACCCGGCCCTGGGCGTCGACAGCCAGGCCGCCCTGGGTATGGAACAACGCGCCGTTGACCTTCACGGCGTAGAACGGCGCCGTCAGTGCCGGGCGCTCCGCGAAGCGCCGCCCCCATGAATCAGCAGCGCCGGTGTGCAGTTGTTCCGCGACCGCAGCGACGGTGCGCTCGAGGCCAGCGGCGTCGATGCCGGCGAGTCGCGCGAGCTCGGCGACCGTCGGCGCGGTGATGATCGCGCGCGCCTCGACGGCATCGCGGTAGTCATCGAACTCGAGCATCAGCTGGTGCAGGCGCTCGTCGTAGATATCCCAGGCCACCTGGCCCGGCTGCGCGACGACATTGACGGCCTGCTCGGAGTAGCCGAGCGCCTCGTTCGAGAAGCGCTCGCCACGCACGTTGACCTGGAAGCCGCCCTCGACGATCACGGGCCACAGGATCGGGATGCCGCGGCCGGCGGCCAGACCGCCGTGGCCCTGGTAGGCATGGATGTCGCGCACCGCGGCACCGAGCGCGAGACCCCAGCGGATCGCATCGCCCTTGTTGCCCGGGTGGCCGAAGAAGGTCGCGCCGATGATCTCCGGAATGTACTGCGCGACCATGTCCGGGTTGCCGGCGAAGCCACAGCAGGCGAGCACAATGGCGTCGCAGCCGAGATCCTCGCTGCTGCCATCGGGGCGGCGGATGCGCACGCCGTGCACGCGACCGCCGTCATCGGCGAACAGCGTCTCCACGAGCGCCTCGGTCAGCACGTCGATGCCCTCGCGCTCGATCGCCGCCGACAGCGCGCCCATCAGCTCCGAGCCGGTGCGGTTCGGCGTGCCATGCATGCGCTTCACCGAGTGCCCCGGATACAGGAAGCTGTCGACGAGCGTCAGCGGCACGCGATGCCGGTCGATCAGCCACTCGATCGTCGCGGCCGAGTCGCGCGCGAGCGCGAGCGCGATGTCCGGGTCGGTCTGCTGCCGCGCCTTCTTGACGATGTCGGCCGCGAACAGTTCGGGCGAGTCCTCGATGCCAGCGGCACGCTGCGCGCGCGTGCCCGCAGCGGGAATCAGCCCGGTCGACATCGCCGTCGTGCCGAGCGCGCTGGCATCGCGCTCCAGCACGATGACCTCGGCACCCGCTTCCTTCGCGGCCAGCGCGGCGGTCAGGCCGCAACCGCCGCCGCCGACGACGATGACGGGAACGTGCGCGGAGAACTGCGCCGCCTCGGGCGCGAGCAAGGTAGGCTGGGTCATCCACGCAGCGTAACGAGTCGGCGCTGCGTGCTCAATCCGCGCGACGACCGGATTGCGCCCGCGCCACGGTCGCCTCACGCCGCTGGCGGCCGCTGGCTCGCACCCTGCCGGTAGCATGCCGACTCGCATCACGGGGGTCCGCATGAACGCCGCAGTCCAGACGCCGAACGTTTCCCAGGCCACGCTCGATTTCCTGCGCCGCGCGCACGGCCACTTCATCGACGGCCGCTGGGTGCAATCCGCGAGCGGCGCGACCCTGGATGTGCACGACCCCGCCACGGAAGCGAAGATCGCCACGGTAGCGGCCGGCGATGCGGTCGAGATCGATGCGGCGGTCGCCGCCGCGCGCAAGGCCTTCGAAGGCGCGTGGAGCCGCTACACAGCCGCGATGCGGACCGACATCCTGTGGAAGATCGCCGACCTCGTGCAGAAGAATGCCCAGCAGCTGATCGAGCTCGAGATCCTCGACAACGGCCTGCCGATGCCGCTCGCGCAGTACGTGATCCACGCCGTCGTGCCGGATTTCTTCCGCTATTACGCCGGCTGGCCGACCAAGATCCATGGCGCGACGATCCCGGCCGCACCGCAAGGCAAGCGACCCGATGAACATGTCACGTTCACGCTGCGCGAGCCGATCGGCGTCTGCGGCGCGATCACGCCGTGGAATTCGCCGCTGCCGATGGTGATGCTGAAGATCGCGCCGGCGCTGGCGACCGGCTGCACCATGGTGCTGAAACCGGCGGAACTGACGCCGCTGACCGCGATGCGCCTGATGGAGCTGTGCCAGGAAGCCGGCGTGCCCGACGGCGTGCTGAACCTCGTGAACGGCTATGGCCATACCGTCGGTGCCGCCCTCGCCGCCCACCCCGGCGTCGACAAGATCGCCTTCACGGGCTCCACCGAAGTCGGTCGCGCCATCGTCCGCGCCGCGGCCGGCAACCTGAAGAAGGTCACCCTCGAACTCGGCGGCAAGTCGCCGGTCGTCGTGTTCCCCGATGCGGATCTCGAGCAGGTGATCCCCGGCGCGGCGCGCGCCTGCTTCTTCCTGCAGGGCCAGAACTGCATGGCCGGCACGCGCCTGTTCGTGCACGAGAAGGTGCACGACAAGGTCGTCGACGGCATCGCCACGATCGCCAAGGCCATGAAGATGGGTCA
>JBIITU010000469.1:0-2538 GCA_044340335.1 Steroidobacteraceae bacterium | reverse complement strand
CTCGTCGGCGTGCCGACCATCATCCTGTCGCTGCTATGGTTGCGGATCACTCCGGGAGCTGCGGCAGCCACGGTGCCCTGCGTCGAAAGGCGCGCGGACTCTCAGTTGAGCGACACCCGGATCACGTGTGATAGTCCGTCAGCTCGGAACGGGACCCGGCCGTCCGGACAGTCGACGCCATCGAGTTCGATTCCTTCCGCACCGGCACCGGCAACCCGGTCGACGCAGATCAGGTAGTCGATGCCGGGTCGCTTCAGTGCCACTTCGAAGCGGTCCCAGTGCAAGGGCATGCAAGGCGTCACAGTCAGCACGTCGCCGCGGATCTGGACGCCGAGGATGGATTCCAGAATCGCCTGGTGAAACCAGCCCGCCGCTCCCGTGTACCAGGTCCAACCACCGCGACGGTTGTTCGGGGCACAGGAGTAGATGTCTGCTGCGATCACGTATGGTTCGACGCGGTAGGCCTGCATCCCGCTGCGCGACTCAGTTCGCCGGATCGGGTTCAGCATGTCGAGGAGCGCACCGACCTGGCTTCGATGGCCGAGCCTGGCATGAGCCATCAGCACCCAGATTGCGGCGTGCGTGTACTGGCCCCCGTTCTCACGCAACCCGGGGAGGTAGCCCTTGATGTAGCCCGGATCCGGCAAAGCGCGGTCGAAGGGCGGTGTGAACAGCAGTACCAGTCCGTCGCCGCCTTGCACCAGGTATTCGTCCACGGAGTTCATGGCGCGCTTCGCGCGCGTGGTGTCCGCAGCCCCTGAAAGGACTGCCCAGCTCTGTGCGAGCGAGTCAATGCGGCATTCCGAGTTGTCGGCACTGCCGAGGGGCGTCCCGTCGTCGAAGAAGGCGCGTCGGTACCATGCGCCGTCCCAACCTGCGGTCTCGCAGGCCGTGGCCAGGGTTTGCGCGTGCGCACGCCAGTGTGCCGCCCGCTGTTGTTCTCCACGCTGGTCGGCGAGCGGCGCGAATTTGCGCAGGATGTCGATCAGGAACCACGCAAGCCACAGGCTCTCACCGCGACCGTCGCTGCCGACGCGATTCATGCCGTCGTTCCAGTCCCCGCCGCCCATCAATGGCAGGTGGTGGATGCCGACCCGCAGGCTCGTGTCCAGCGCGAGCGCGCAGTGCTCGTAGAGGGTTGCGGAATCCAGGGTGGGCGTCGGGACATAGTGGGCGTCTTCCCGTCCAGCGGGTACTTCCGCGCCATCGATGAACGGCACCTGCGCGTCGAGCACGTTGCGGTCCGCGCTGATGCTGACGTACTGCTGCACGACGAAGGGCAGCCACAGCCGGTCGTCCGAAGAGTGCGTGCGCACGCCGCGGCCGCTCGGTGGATGCCACCAGTGCTGCACGTCGCCGGCGCGGAACTGCCGGGCCGCGGCACGCAGGATGTGCTCTCGAGTAAGTTCTGGTGCCGCGAAGCTCAGTGCCATGCCATCCTGCAACTGATCCCGGAATCCATAGGCTCCGCCAGCCTGATAGAAGCCCGCCCGCGCCCAGATCCGGGAAGCGACGGTCTGGTAAAGCAGCCAGCGGTTGAACAGGATATCGAGCGCGCGGTCGGGAGTGCGGATCTGCACGGCGCCGAGCAGGTTGTCCCAGCGTTGAGAAACCGCGCGCAGCACCGATTGCGGATCCTGGGCTCGGGCTCGCAACACCGCCGCGCGTGCGTCCGCTTCACCGTCTGCCTGCCCGATCAGCAGCACGATCTGGTCGGTCGCCTGCGGTTCGAGCTCTATCGTGACAGCAAAGGCGCAACACGGATCGAAACCTCCGCCGACACGCCGCGACCAGTCAGCGATGACCTGCAACCCTGCCGGTGCAGCCAGATCGCCGTTGCGGCCGAGGAACTCGCGTCGACTGCTCGTCCAATGCTGCTGGCGTCCACCGAGATCGCAGAATGAAACGCGAGCGCCGAAGTCGATCTGCGCGGCGTTGCGCGCCAGCATCGCCCCCGTCTCCGGGTCGATATCCGTCACAACCGTCGATGCGCTGCTGCCACGGCCTGGTCCGAGCAGCCACTCCACATAGACGGCGATCGTCAGTCGTCTGCGACGCGACGAGCCGTTCGTCAGGGTCAGCACGCTGTACTTGACGGGGTCCTCGGCAGCAACGAACACCAGAAGTTCGGTCGCAATGCCCTGAGCGCGTGTCAGGAACCGGCTATAGCCCTGGCCATGGCGGACTTCGTAGCTCGCTTCGGCGCGCCGAATGGGCTGCGCGGTCGGACTCCACGTCGCCCTGGAATCCACATCGACGATGTACAGCGCCTCGCCGGATGGGTCGCTGGTGGCATCGTTGGACCATGGTGTGATCTGGTTCTCCCTGCTGTTCAGGGACCAGGTGCACATCGCGCCGCTCTCCGTCACGAGGCTGCCGAGCAGCGGATTGGCGATCACGTTGCACCAGGGGGTTGGAGTGGTGCGATGGGTGTCGAGGGTGATGGCGTATTCCCGGCCATCCGCTGCAAATCCGCCAAGCCCGTTGAAGAATTCGCGCGTGGTTGCCGTCCTGGTCGGGGCGTCGGTGGAGAAGCCG
>JBIITU010000468.1:0-2551 GCA_044340335.1 Steroidobacteraceae bacterium | reverse complement strand
CCAGCAGCCCCGCGACCACGCCGTGCTGGTCCGCGGCGCTGCGGTTCTGGCTCATCTTCCATTTGCCGACCAGCTTGTCGATCGGGATCTCCACGCCGACGATCGCGCCAAGCATGGCATCGACGTAGTCCGCGGGCGCGTCGCTGACCGCCCAGGGCGCCGGGCGCGTCGCCTCGTGCATTCGGGTCAGCCGCGTGACCACATCGTGTAGCCAGGCTTTGTCTTCGATGAAGACCGGCACGCCGTGCGCATGCACGACAGCGTAGTTCCAGGTGGGCACCGCCTTGCCGTGCTCATGCTTGCTCGGATACCACGACGGCGAGATGTAGGCCTGCGGACCCTGGAACGTGATCAGATCCGGCACCGCTCCGTGCCCGCGCTTCCAGACCGGATTCGCGCGCGCAACATGCCCGACCAGCGTGCCGCAAGCGCCGCGCGTGGGGTCCAGCATGAACGGCACATGGTTCGGCAGCAGTGCATCGTCCGCAAGTGCCACCCACAGGCCTAGCGGATGGGCGCGGATCAACGCGTGCAGCACTTCGAGGCGCATTTCTTCATTGGGCTTGGGCAGATACATGAGCGCTCTCTTGCTTCAGGCGCTGCCGCGCGCCGCGGCGGCACGGGCCGTCAGTTCCGCGATGAATCGATCACGCTGCATCGGCGAGACCAGCATGAAGCGTCGACCATGATCGATCCGCACCCGCTGCAGCGACAGCGCCGGGCCCGACCAGAGTGAACGACTCGGCGTCACGGCCGTGATGTCCGCGTAGTCGACCCGCATCCGCAATGCGCCCGACTGGACCAGCAGATGATCGGCCTTGAATGTGTAGCGGCACGGATAGCAGAACAGCAGCAGGATCAGCACAACCAGCGCGAACACACCGAGCACCATGAGCGCGTAGGCCGTGCCGAACCGCAGCGACATCAGGCCGCGGAACAGCATCGAACTCAGCAGCAAGCCCATCACCATGATCAGCCAGGTGTCGATCTTGGAGTTGTAGGTGACGTCAGTCGTGGTCATATCCAGCGTCGCACCTGCTTCATGTACTCGACGTAAGGCTCACCGAAGCGCTCCCGCAGGATGCGCTCTTCCGGGATGATCTGGAAACGTGTGATGTACAGCGCGAACAGCAGCGGCCCGACCAGCGCGACTGGCGTTGCGAGGAACGCGGCCCAGGCCAGCAGCAGGGACAACATGCCGACATACATCGGATTGCGGGTGACGCGGTACACGCCAGCGCTGACCAGTGCGCTCGCCTTCTCGGGATGCAGCGGATTCACCGTGGTGCGCGCAGCGCGGAAGGCCAGCAGACCCAGCACATCGAAGCCGAGTCCTGTCGCGACGAGCACCGCGGCCACGCCATAGCGGACCATGTCGTCGACAACCAGTGGCGCACTCGCCTGCGACAACAGCCACATCGCAACGCCGGCGAGGACGCCGACCACCGGTGGCGGGACCCGATGCTCGAGCCACTTCAAGGCGGCTCCACGGGAAACTCGGTGACCGAGAACTCCTGCTGCGATTCGTCGAACTCGCCGTCCTCGGCCATCGCCGAGGCAAGGCCTGCGTCGATCAGCTGCTCGTGCGTCGGGTACCACATGCCCTCACCACCGCGCCGCATCGCGGCGTTGACGAAGCCGGCGCTGACGCCCTGCCCTTTCAGGAACTCGATGTACTTGCGCCGCTCCGACTCCGACCAGCGCGGTGCCAGGCCGGGGAAGCTCACTTCGTGCAGACCGATGCGCGCCTCGGGGCCCAGCAGCCGTTCGGCCCCGGACGCGAACGCGATGACGCAGGCGCTCGAGCACTCTGCCGCGACATGCGTGGACAAACCACGATCACGGATGCGTTCGCCGAGTCGATAGGCTTCGGCGAGCCTGCCGCCCTCGCTGCTCAGGCGGACGACGCGCACGTTGTCGAACGAGGCCAGCGCATCGTCCACCCTGGCGGTCAGCCCGAACCCGATCGGGCCCGCGATGCTCAGTACGTCGCCGCCATCCAGAACGACCACGTTGTAGTCCGAAAAGTCTTTGTCTCCATCGATGATGCGGAGCATCTCGAGCGCAACCGGCGCCTGAATCAGGAACACGTCGACGACGAACCGAATCGCGGCAAGCGCCGTCAGGCCCATGGCCAGTTGCGCCCAGATCTTGGGTCCGCCGCGAGCGCGGTAATTCTCCGCCGAGCGCCAGACACCCACGATCTGCCAGATCACGATGACCGCAGCGAGCGCGAGGAAGCCGAGTATCGCGAACGCCACCGGCTCCGGTGCATCCACCATGTCGAACGCAGCGACGATGGCACTGAGCACGAACACCACCAGCGTGGCCGCCAGGCTCATGACCCAGTAGCTGACCGGCAGCGGCAGTTCGCCACGCCAGTGGCGCAGCAGCAGGTTGCCGCTCGCGTTGGGCGCAGGCTCCGCGCGTGGCTTGCCCGCAGCTTTGGCGGATCCGGTTGCGCGTGGCGAGATCACCGTTGCACGGGGCGCGCTCGCCGGCTCCGCGACGACGCGCTGGAACGCGGGCCGTGGCCGGAGCTCCTGGATCT
>JBIITU010000080.1:0-10476 GCA_044340335.1 Steroidobacteraceae bacterium | reverse complement strand
ACACCGTCGATGGCTACTTCGGCAATTTCACCGAAAAGCTGGCCGATTCCTACGGCGGCTGGCGGCGCACCAGTTACGACGCGATCGAGAAGGAAGAAAAGCTGCGCAGCCAGGCGCGCACGCGCACCGTGCTCGGTGCGGCGGCGGTGCTGGCGAGCGTGTTCGTGCCGGGCCAGTGCGCCGCGAACGATTACAACTGCCGGCGCATCGAGGGCGCAGCGCGCTCTGCTGGTGCCATCGGTGGCGTCGCGGCCGTGATGTCCGGCATCGGCAAGTATGCCGATGTAAAGACCGCCGCCCAGGACGTGCGCGAGCTTGCGCGCAGCTTCGAAGGCGAAGTCGCGCCCCAGGTCGTCGATCTCGAGGGCCGCACGCTGCGCCTGACCGGCACGGCGGAAGAGCAGTACCGCGAATGGCGGCGCCTGCTCGCGCAGATCTATCGCGAGGAGACGGCAGCCGCAGTGCCTGCTGGCGAGGTGCCGGCGGCAACGGTCACGCCCGCCGCTCCGCCCGCCACGCCGCCGCCGAACTGATCGGATCAGCGCTGCATGTCGACCGTCGAACCCGGTGCGCTGCTGTGCGGGCGCTTCGAACTCGTGGAGCGCCTCGGCGCCGGCGGCCATGGCGAGGTCTGGCGGGCGCATGATCGCGAGCGCGAAGTCGACGTCGCACTGAAGGTGCTGCATTCGAGCGTCGCCCGCTCGCCCGAAGCCTGGGAATCGCTGCGGCGCGAGTACGCCATCGCGCAGCGGTTGTCGCACCCGCGCATCGTCGAAGTCGGCGAACCGATGCGCGATGAGCACACCACCGTGCTGCCGATGACGCTCGCGACGGGCGACCTGCGGCGGCTGCGCGGCGAGCCTTACTCCCGGATCCTGCCCCCGCTGCTGCAGGTCGCAAGCGCGTTGCAGCATGCGCATGAGCGCGGTGTCGTGCATCGCGATCTCAAGCCGAGCAACGTGCTGATCGACGAGGAGGGCCACATCGTCGTATCGGACTTCGGCGTCGCCGCGCTGGAGTCGGCGCCGGATGCTGTCGGCGGGTCGCCGTTCAGCATGAGTCCGCAGCAGATCGTGGGCGATCCGCCGCAACCTGCCGACGACATCTATGGCCTCGGCTCGCTGGCCTACGAGCTCCTGTCCGGCTATCCGCCGCACTACCCGCACGCCGATCCGCGCATCGCGCTCGAGCGTCCGCCGCCGGCGTTGCTGGCGATCCATCCCGCGCCGCCGCGGCTCGCGGCTCTCGTGATGCGCATGCTCGAGCGCGATCCGGCGCGCCGTCCCGCCGACATGGCGGAGGTCATCGAAGGCTTCGAGCTCGCCTTGCGCGATACGCTCGATGAGAAACCCGTGCTGGATACCGTCGCGGTCACCTTGTCCGCTGATCGGCCCGCGGGGCGTGACCCGGCTCCCGAGCAGGGCATCGCGCTCGATCGCGACACCGACTTCGCGCCGGCGCCCATCGCGTCGCCACCGGCACCGGCGACAACGACCGAGACAGTGTCGACGATCGCGCCCGCCGCAGCCGATGACGGTGCCGCGCACGTTGCGGCGATCGAGGCCCGCCTCGAGCGCGAATTCGAGCCTGCTCCGGCAGAGCTGTCGCCTGTCGGCACGGGACCCAGGCGGTGGGGATTGTGGCTGGTGGGCGGCGTGCTCGCGGCGGCCGTGGCCGCCGTGTTCATCTGGCTGCCCCGGTTTGCGCCGCAGCCGGCACCGGTCGTGCCGCGTACCGAGACGGCAGCCACGACCGCGCCGGCCGACGCCGAGCCTGCCGATGCCGCCCAGCAGCGCGCCGCACTGCAGCGCGAGATCGAAGCGATCCAGCAGCGCTTCGCGACGCGCCTCGCGGATCTGGAGCAACGCGGCGCCGGCATCTGGGGCGGGCCGCTGTTCGCCGCCGCCAAGGCGCTCGCGGCCGACGCCGATGCGGCGCGCCGCGCCGGCGATCTCGAGCTCGCGCAGGATCGCGCCGCGACGGCCGAACGCCGGCTCGAGCGCGTCGCGGCCGAGGCCAAGGCCGCACTCGAGGCGCAGCTTGCCGAGGGCGAGCGCGCGCTTGCGGCGGGGCAGTCCGCGAGCGCGTTGCAGGCCTTCGAGCTGGCGCTGCGCATCGAGCCCGGCAATGGCCCGGCGACGACGGGCCGGCAGCGCGCTGGTGGTCTCGACAGCCTGCTGCCGCTCATTGCAGATGCCGACAACGCGGCGACGCGGCGCGAGTTCGCGCGCGCGATCTCGCTCTACGAAGACGTGCTGCGGCGTGATCCCTCGAACCAGGCCGCACAGGCGGGCCTCGCGCGCGTGCGCAGTGCTGCCGGCAACGATGCCTATGCGCGTGCCATCGGCGATGCGCTGGCGGCCTTGCGGGCGGGACAACTCGACACCACGCGCGCGGCGCTCGGTCGCGCCCGGGCGCTGCGCCCCCAGGCGCCGGAAGTCGCGGCGGTCGCGGCGCAGCTGGGCTCGGCCGAGGCGGGTCGTGACCTGACCGGCGTCAAGGCGCGGGCGGAGGCGCACGAAGCTGCCGAGCGCTGGGCCGACGCGCTGGCCGAGTACGAACGACTGCTCAAGGCCGACGCCTCGCTCGAGTTCGCGCGGCTCGGCCGCGAGCGCGTTGCACCCCGCGCGCAACTGGCGGCCGCGCTGCAGGGACTCATCGACCAGCCGGCGCGGCTCGCCGCGCCCGAGGTGCGCAGCGATGCAGACCGGCTGCTCGCCCGCGCCCGCGCGATCGATCCGGCAGGTCCGGCGCTGCGCTCACAGGTCGCGCGGCTCGAACTGCTGCTGCCCGAGTACGATCGACCGGTCACCCTCGCGCTCGAATCCGACGGGCAGACCCGCATCCGCATCCTGCGCGTCGGCGAGTTCGGCGCCTTCGAGCGCCGCGACGTGGAGTTGAAGCCGGGTCGTTACACGCTGGTCGGCACGCGCAGCGGCTACCGCGACGTCCGCCGCGAGATCACGCTGCTGCCCGGGGGCGCGACGCCGCCGGTCGACGTGCGCTGCAGCGAACCGATCGAGTGAACGGCGGTCTCACCGGAATGGACGGCAACGGACAGCCCGAGGCAACAGGCGGTGTGGCGCGGATTGCGCTGCGCGAGCCGCTGGGTGCCCGGACGCTGGTGGCGCCCGCGGTCGTGGGCGACGCCGCTGCCGACATCGTCGTTCCCGGTGCGGAGCCCGCCGAGCGGCTGTCGCTCGAGTTCGACGGCGATCACTGGATTGCCGTTCAGGCGGGGGTGCGCCGCGAGTTGCGCGCGGGTGACCAGCTTGCCGTCGGTGCGGCGCGGCTGCGGATCGACACGGCGACGCGCTCGCCGCCCGAACTGCAGCTCGACGTGCGCCACCTGCTGGGCAACGCGACGGTGGCGCCGCTGGCAACGCAACGCGAAGCCGACGCGATCGACGCCGGCGGCGATCTGGATATCGTCGCGGCGGCGCTCGAAGCTGGCGAGCGCAAGGTGGCGGCGGCAGCCGCGCCGGCCGCGCCGCGCCGGGTCCGCAGCGGGGTCTGGCTCGCGCTCGCTGCCGTGACCGCGCTGGCGGCGATCGCGCTCGGCGTGCTGGGACGCGTCGAACGCGTCGCGCTGACAGTCGAACCGGGCGACGCCGACGTCAGCGTCGACGGACTGTTTGCCTGGGCGACCGCCGACGCGTTGTTCGCGCCGGCGGGCAGCCAGGTCGTGCGGGCGAGTCGCGCGGGGTATGAGCCCTTGCAGCGCAACGTCGATGTCGTGCGGCCGGAGCCGGGTGCGGCACCGCCGCGGCTCGTGCTGCAACTCGTCAAGCTGCCTGGGCGGCTCGCGATCGACACCGGCGGCGTGCCGGCAACCGTCACGGTCGACGGTGCGCCCGCCGGCCAGGTTCCCGGCGAGCTCGACGTGCCGGCCGGCACGCGCACGCTGACCCTGCGCGCACCGCGCTACCTCGACGTGGTGCAGGTCGTCGAGGTGCAGGGTGGCGGCGTGCGGCAGGAGCTGGCGGTGACGATGCAGAGCGCCTGGGGCCAGGTCGCAGTCTCGGCGAGTGCACCGGGCGCGCGACTGAGCGTCGATGGCGCGGCGCCGGTGACGCTGCCGGCGACGATCGACCTGCCGGGTGGCGTGCACCGCCTGCGGATCGAAGCACCCGCAGCGCGTCCGTGGGAATCGAGCGTGCTGGTGCGCGCCGGCCAGACGACCACCATCGGACCCATCGATCTCGGTGCCCCGGATGCCCGGCTCAGCGTGCGTTCGCAGCCGGCCGGCGCGGATGTGACGATCGCCGGCGAGTTCCGCGGCCGCACGCCGCTCGCGGTCGCGCTGCCGGCCGGTGCCTCCTACGATGTCCTCGTGACCCGCGCCGGGCATCGGACCTGGCAGCGCCGGGTCGACGCGGCGGCGGGTGCCGCGCTCGCGCTCGACGCGCGTCTCGAACCGATCCTCGTCGCCCTGACCGTGCGCGGCCAGCCCGCCGATGCCGAGGTGTTCATCGACGGCGTGTCGCGTGGCCGCACACCGCTCAAGCTCGATGCATTGGCGATGCAGCAGCGCCTCGAAGTCCGCAAGAGTGGCCTGCAGACCTTCACGACCGACGTCGACCTCACGGCGGGGCTCGCGCGCACGATCGACTACGCGCTGCTGCCGGAGGGCAAGCCAGCCGACTGGCGCCCGCCGGCTGCCGCAGCGACGAGCCGTGTCGGCATCCCGCTGCGACTCGTCGCCGGCGGCGTTTTCAGCATGGGCAGCGAACGCCGCGAGGCGGGCCGCCGCCCGAACGAGGTGCTGCGCCGCGTGACGCTCGCGCGGCCGTTCTACCTCGGCAGCCGCGAGATCACCAACGCCGAGTTCCGTCGCTTCCGCACCGAGCATGCGTCCGGTGCCGTGCTCGGCAAGTCGATCGACCTGGACGCGCAACCGGTCAGCAACGTTGCCTGGGATGACGCCGTCGCATTCTGCAACTGGCTGTCCGAGCAGGACGGGCTCGCGCCGGCCTATGAGCGGCGCGACAACCGCTGGATGCTGCGCCAGCCAGTCGGCACGGGCTATCGGCTGCCGACGGAAGCCGAATGGGAGTTCACCGCGCGCCAGGCGAGCGCCACGACGCGCCGCTACGGCTGGGGAGATGCGCTGCCGATCCCGGCGGGGTTCGCGAATCTGGCCGGCAGCGAGGTGCTGGCTTCGCTGCCCGCGACGCTCGACGGCTACAGCGACGAACACCTGGTCGTCGCGCCGGTCGCGAAGTATCCCGCCACCGCGGGCTTTCACGACTTCACCGGCAACCTGTCGGAGTGGGTGCATGACTACTACAGTTCGTCGCCGTCGGCAGCGGGCGCGACCGATCCGTTCGGGCCCGAGTCCGGCACCCGCCGCATGATCAAGGGCAGCAACTGGCGCACGGCGTCGTTCACCGAACTGCGGCTCGCGTGGCGCGAGGCCGCGGCTGCGCCGACGGATTTCATTGGCTTCAGGGTGGCGCGTTATGCGGAGTAGCTCGAATCGCAGGACCTGGCAGCTGATCGGCGCGACGACCGCGCTGTCGCTGGCCATCACGCTGTCGACCGGCTGGGCGCTGCGCGCCGGTGCGCAGGATGCGCCGCCGCCCGCACCGCCCGGCACGAACGCTCCCGCCGATGGCGCGCCAGCGGGCAACGATGCCGTGACACCCGCGCCGACCGACGACGAGGCCGGCGCCGAAGGTGATGCGCTGCCCGAGGACATCGCGCGCCGCGCCCCCGTTCCCGTCGAGACCCCCGATCCGCCCGAGTTGCGCGAATCGGCGGACAACAACATCAGCTTCCCGGTGGATATATGAACCGCAGAGCGCCGAGTGAATTCCTGTTCAGCGTGATCTCGCTGGTCGTGGCGGTGATCGTCGTGCACGCGCTGTACGTGCTGCACGTCAGGCCCACAGCCGAGGCGATCGTCAGCGAGCAACGCGCGCTCATGGCCGAGGACCCCGACTTCGTCGCGGAACGCTCGTTCTACGTGATCATCAAGGACTACGAGCAGGAAGCGATCGTGATCCTGCTGCTGTGGGCACTGGCGATCATCGCGTACAAGGCGCTCGAGCATGCGCGCGAGCGGCGCGTGCTCGATGCCGGCGTGCTGCGACTGGCTGACGGCACGCGCATCCTGCCCGAAGACACGCGCGAGTACTCGCGCCAGCTCGAATCCCTGCCGCCCGAATCGCGCAACCTGCTGGTGCCGCGCGCAGTGCTCGCGGCACTGGCCCGCTTCGGCGCGACGCGCAACGTGCAGGACGCCGGCGCGGTCGCGCATGGCGTCTGCCAGTCGGAGGCGGATCGTCTCGACTCGGAACTGTCGATGTTGCGCTACATCGCCTGGGCCATCCCGGCGATCGGCTTCATCGGCACCGTGCGTGGCATCGGCGACGCGCTGTCGCAGGCGCACAAGGCCGTCGGTGGCGACATCTCGGGCGTCACCGAAGGTCTGGGCGTCGCGTTCAACTCGACGCTGATCGCGCTGCTGCTGTCCATCCTGCTGATGTTCCTGATGCAGCAGTTGCAGCAGTTGCAGGAGCGGCTGGTGCTGGACTCCGAGACGTATCTCGACCAGGTCGTGATCCGCAACCTGCAGGCGCGCTGAGCCATGCCGACGCTCGCCATCGATCTCGACGACGCCGCGCTTGCGATCGCGACGGCGGGCGACGCGGTCGCGGCGGCTCCCGCAGCGCCGTCGATCGAGGCGTCGATCGTGCTGGCGTCTGCCGCAGCGGCGACGGGCATCGGGGCGGCGGCAGGGTCACTGCTGCGCCGCCGCCCGAGCGATGTCTCGACGCGGCACTGGTCGCGGCTCGCGACGCGCGAGTCGCCAGCCGCAGCTGCGGCGCTGGCGCGGGCCGAGCTGCGGGCGCGACTGGCTGCGGTTTCCATGCCGACTGGCGACGCCGGGCGCGCAGCCGATGTGGCCGTGCCGGCGCATTTCGATGCCGAAGCGCTCGGCTGGGCGCTGGGTGCGCTGCGCGGCGCGGGCATCGAGCCGCGCCGGCTGGTCGATGCCGCCGCGCTGCGTTGCGCCGCGCTCGGCCTGCAGCGCGATGCGCTGGTCATCGATGCCGGCCTGCATCATCTGTCGGTGGCCCGCGTGGTCGCGGACCAGGATTCGAACCGGCGCACCGCGTTGCAGTGGCGCGCCGGATCGGGCGCGCTGGCGCTGCACGATGCGTGGCTCGCCCTTGCTGCAGAAGCCATGGTGCTGCGGCACCGCTTCGACCCGCTGCACGACGGCGCCACCGAGCAACGCCTCTACGAGCTGCTGCCGCAGGCCGCCGCGCAGGCCGCAGCGCACGGTCGCGCGACCCTGACGCTCGAGCGTGCCGGTGCGGCGCTCGACATCGAGTTGACGCGGGATCAGTTCGCGGCGCGCGCTGCACCGGTGTACCGCGAACTGCTGACCTTGCTGCATGCCCTGCGGCCAGCCGGCGCGGCGCTCGCCCTCGTCGTCGATGCGCGCGTCGCGGCCTGGCCCGGCTTGCTCGAGCAGCTCGACGAGCTGCACGGCTGCGTGCTGCACACCGTGGCGCCTGGCACGACCACCGCGGCGCTGCAGTTGCTGTTCGCAGCGTCCGCCGCACCGCAGGCGGGTGCAGCGGCAGCCGCGGTGCGCCTGCAGCGCCAGGTCGCGCGGCTGGCGCCACCGCTGCCGCCCGACAGTGCCGTCCGGGCTCTCGGCAGCACGGGCGCGCGCGTTGCGTCGCCGACCCACCTGCTGCATGCCGGACGCGCGTGGCCGCTGCGCAGCGCCGTGCTCGAGATCGGTCGCGCGCCCGACGCGCGCGGCCTCGCGTTGCCAGACGGCATGGCCGGTGTGTCGCGGCTGCATTGCACGCTGCGCGACGAGGGCGGGGAGATCCTGCTCGTCGATCACAGCCGGCACGGCAGCTGGATCAATGGCGAGCGGGTCGCGGCGCGGGCGCGGCTGCGCGCCGGCGATGTGCTGCGGATCGGCGATCCTGGTGTCGAACTTGCGCTGATCGCCGTCGCGACCGACGGCGCAGCGCCTGGCTGATCGCGATGCCGGTGCGGCGCCGCAAGGTCGAGGCGTTCTCGATGTCCTTCCTGGACGTCATCTGCTGCGGCTTCGGCGCCGTGATCCTGTTCTACACCATCATCTCCGCGCAGAGCGGCCTCGAGCGCATCCGCAAGACCGATGACCTGACCGCCGAGGTCAACCGGCTCGACGAAGAAGTGCGCGAGGGCACGAAGAACCTCGTGCTGTTGCGCAACACGCTGGAACGCACCGAGAGCGAGACGGTCAGCGCGCGCTCGCGGGCACAGCGCATCATCGAAGAGTTGCAGCAGGAGCGCCCGGACGGCGCCAGCAGCGATGCCGACACGCTTGCCCGCCGCGAGCGCATCGAGAAACTGAAGGCCGACGTCAAGGCGCTGGAGGAATCCACCCGTCGGCTCGAGGCCAGTGCGCAGCAGGCGACGCCGCGCGGTGACCAGGCCGGCGCACCGATCGCGCGCGCTGATCGCCGCTACATCACGGGCCTGAACCTCAAGGGTCGGCGAGTGCTGGTGCTCGTGGACCAGTCCGCGAGCATGTTGTCCGACGACCTGGTCGAAGTGATCCGGTTGCGCAACTCCCCCGAGCCGCGGCGCCGCGTCGCCCCGAAGTGGCGCCGCACGGTCGATGTCATCAACTGGGTAGCCGGGCAATTGCCGAAGACCGCGCTGTACCAGGTCTATGGCTTCAACACGACGGCCGTGCCGCTGCTGCCCGGCTCGGACGGCAAATGGCTCGACGCCGGCGATGCTGCGCAGATGGACCAGTTGCTGCGCGCGCTCGATCAGGTCGTGCCGCAGGACGGCACGAGCCTGCTGAATGCGCTGCGGACTGCGCGCGCGCTGTCGCCGCAGCCGGATCAGATCATCCTCGTGACGGATGGCATGCCAACCCAGGGCGCGACGCCACCGGCGCTGCGACGCTTCGTCGACGCGGGCGATCGCGCCAGGCTGTTCGACGAGGCCGCGCGGTCGATGGGGCGGGACATCCCGGTCGACGTCGTGCTGCTGCCGATGCGGGGCGACCTGCCGGCCTCGCACCGGTTGTGGATGTTCGCGCGCGACACCGGCGGGGCGTTCCTGATGCCGTCGAAGGACTGGCCATGAGGCGCAAGCGCCGCGATACAGAGATTTTCTCGCTGTCCTTCCTCGACGTGATCTGCTGCGGGTTCGGCGCGATCATCCTGCTGCTCGTGCTGTCGGAGTTCGGCGAACCGATCCAGCTCGAGAAGTCGCGCGAGGATCTGTCCGGCCTCGTCAAGAAGCTGCAACAGGAATTGTTCGAGATCCGCGGCGACACCGACGAACTGCAGCGCGAGATGCGCGGCCGCATCGATGCGCTGCAGCGCGAGCGCCTGAACCTGGCGCGCGTCAGCGGCGACCTGTCGCGGATCCAGGGACAGTTCGAGGCCTCGCGCCAGAACGCCGCCGTCAGCAACATCATCGAGAAGGAGCTGCTGTCCGCATTCAAGGAACTCGAGTCGCGCAACGTCGAGGCCAGCGCGATGGCGCGCGCGCGGCGCCGCCTGCCGACCGAGGCTGTCGGCGGCATCCCGGTCGACAGCGAGTACGTCATCTTCCTGATCGACACTTCCGGCAGCATGCAGACCAATCACTGGGACACGGCGACGCAGGTCATGCAGGAGATCCTCAACATCTACCCGCGCCTGAAGGGCGTGCAGATCGTCGATGACAACGGCAAGGAGATGTTCGCCGGCAGTCGCGGCCGCTGGCTCGACGACAGCCCACGGCTGCGCCAGCAGATCGTCGACCGGATGCGCGACTGGCGCGCCTTCAGCGACTCGAACCCCGCCGATGGCATCGAGGTCGCGATCCGCAACTACTGGTCGGCCGACAAGCGCATCAGCATCTACGTGCTGGGCGACGAATTCACCGGCGAGTCGCTGCAGCGCGCGCTCGACGCCGTCACCCGCGTCAACCGGACCGACGAGGCCGGTCGCCGGCGGGTTCGCATCCATGGCATCGGTTTTCCGTTCGGCGGCGGCATGACGCCGTTTACAAACATCCGGTTTTCCGCCCTAATGAGGGCCATGTGCGATCAGAACGACGGCACCTTCGTCGGCCTCACGAACGTGCAGACCTGTGCGGCTTACGTCGAGATATTCGGCCAGCGTCGCTGCGTGAGTCGCGACCGATGACGCGCGCGACGGCAATCGCTTGCGCGCTGCGCGGCGGCGTCGGTGTCGCGCTGCTCGCGCTGGCCGGTTGCGGCGGCGTGCAGATGTCGCCGATGCCGGCGATCCCCAGAGCGCTGGTCGTCGCCGCGCCGGTCAAGGTCGGCATCGTGATCCCAGCCGACATGAAGGCCTACACCCACACCGAGACGCGCGGCGGCGTGTCCTGGAGCATCGCGCTCGGCGCGGGTCACCAGCAGCAGATGCGTGCACTGTACGGCGCGGCGTTCCGCGACGTCGTCGAGTTCGAAGATCTCGAGGCGGCGAAACG
>JBIITU010000466.1:0-2557 GCA_044340335.1 Steroidobacteraceae bacterium | reverse complement strand
GGGACTGCTCCAGTTCGCCGAGCGCCTGCGGCGTTGCTACATCGCCAGCAACGTCCGCCACGTCGACCAGTCGATGCGCGCATCGGCGGACGACTCACGGTTGTATGGCGCGTCGAGCACGGCATGGCGCCAGGCCGGTTGCCGCACACCCTTCACATGCGGGTTGTCATCGATCAACCAATCGCCTGCCACCAGTGTCTTGTCCTTAGTCAGGATCATGCGTCGCGTGAACGCACGACCCAGGTGGTGCTCGACCCATTGATACTTCTCAACAACGCAGTGCTGGTATTCATCTATGGGTGCAGTGCAGATCCGCACATCGAACCCAATGGCCAGCATCTCGCGCACCGCGTCGATCGCGCCATCGATCGGATCGAGCCCCCCGAAGAACCCGGACCGGGCGTACAACGCCTCGACGTCAGCGCGACGCTCCGCCGGATAGTCGTCCAGCACGCGAAACGAACGCCGCTGCTCGCGCGCGACGGGCGGATGGTCCACGTGGCACTCACGCCACGCCCGGCGAAATCCTTCGTCAAAGTCCGCCAGCACACCATCCTGGTCGATCAAGATCAGCACCGGTCAATCCCTCCCCCGCCTCACCGCACCCTCCACACGCTCGCATCGCACTTTGGACGGCCGCCATCGGATACGCGATCACGGATATCAAGAACCCACAGAGCAGATAGAGATACAGAATCCCCGGCGTCGTCGCGGCCCAACGAGCAGCATCTGCCCGCTGCCACAGTATGCCCAACAGGACGGCAGGCAGAGACACGACGGCCCCGCCAAACCAGAAACTGATGAACGTAAATCCGAACGGATCGCTTCGCTGCATGACCGCTCCGGCCGCGAGCTGGATCACCGACATCAACAGGAACACACGCCAGGTCTGGGTCACCTCTTGCAGCAGGTCCTGCGATGAGCGGAGACGCTTGAGCTCCTCAATGACTTGCCGAACCTGATCCATGGGTGCCACTCGCTTGCCGAATTTCGTTAGCGCACCAGCGCCGCACCCCGACGCCTGAAGCTCTTCTATAGCCCGCGAACACCCCTACCGCAGCTCTACCGGTTTGAAAATCAGACCCGAGAGATTGGCGTCGAGAATCGCCTCCCGGAGTCGCGCACTACAGAAAATTCGACCGGGCGCACGTGGGTCACATGCAAATTCTCGGTCGCGGACCGCCCTCTCGCGCAGCGGCGGAACGTACCAATCCAGCCGTACATCGGCATCGGGTCGATAGGGCTTGCCTTCAATATGCAGGATCTCATCCCACCGAATGCAGTGAAACGCGATGTACTGTCCTGCGAGGCCGCGCAGCGGCAGCTCTTCAATCTCAGACTGAACAAACGGACGAATCACGTCCATTGCGCGACGGCTCGCCGCATGCACCCAAGGGTGAAAAGTAGCGAAATCTCCGATCCGCTCGTTTGGATCTCCGGGTATCCATTCCACCTGCGGGGGAACCCACCACTGCGCAACCGCATCGAACCGAACCTGCGTTAGGCGTCGACCATCTTCTTCGGAAGCAGTCGTGATCCAGCGAAATCGGGTCACATCACGCTGCATGTTGAAGAACTTCACGACGGCGACTCCCCTAGCGCGATTCACCGCCCAACCCATCACGCCGCAACACTCACGCTCGCACCCGCGCCTTCTTGGCGACGCGCTTCTGACCCGTCTTGATCGCGCACTCGACGTCCCCCCGCTTTTGAGTAGCGGAGCGGTTTAGAGTCTAACCCCGGCTGCCCCCCTACGCCCGCAACAACATCTGCATCAGGTTCGGCACGCCGTGTCCCTGGTGGTACTTGTCCCGCCCCAGATCCGTGGCCGTCTCGAGTAGCAGCTTCTTCACTTCATCAGGCCGGCCGATGTACTCGCGCCGCACGGAAAGGAACGCGGCGAGCAGGCCGGACACATGCGGTGCGGCCATGCTGGTGCCGCTGTCGGCGCGATACAGGTCGTCCTTCTTGTACCGCGAGTTGCACGACGTGATGCGCTCGCCGGGCGCGACGACGTCGGGCTTCACGCGTCCGTCTGACGTCGGGCCGCGCGACGAGAACGCGGAGATGCCGTGCAGCATGGGCTTGTCGGCGTTCACAGAACCGACGGCGATGCAGTCCTCGAGGTTGGCGGGGTCGCCGATGGACATGGGGCTGTTGAGCTCCATCGCGCCCTGTGGCGTCGCCACTTCCACCTGCCCGTCGTTGCCGCTCGCGACGCACACGAGCACGCCGGCGCGCCACTGGCGCCGCAGTTCGACGCAGATGGGCGTATAGCCGCAGCCATACACGGTCGAATCATACGGACCGCCGAGACTCAGGTTGATGCCGTGGATCGCGATCTCCGACGCGCTCTCGTTGCGCGCGGCGATGTGATCGAGCGCCTTGATGATCCACGCGTCCTCGCCCATGCCGCTGTCGTCGAGCACCTTGTAGACCACGAGCTTGGCGCGCGGCGCCATGCCCTGCAGCGAACCATCCTTGGCGGCACCGGCGACGATGCCGCAGACATGCGTGCCGTGGCCGTCGCGGTCGGTGTCGCTCTTGAGCCGCTTCG
>JBIITU010000465.1:0-2564 GCA_044340335.1 Steroidobacteraceae bacterium | reverse complement strand
AGGTTGCCGAGCGCCGCGCCATAGGCGGCCTGGCGACCGTGTCCGACATGCATCGGGCCGGTCGGGTTCGCCGACACGAACTCGAGGTTGACCTCGCGGCCCGCGCCCTGCTCGCTGCGGCCGTAGGTCGCGCCGAGCTCGAGCACGCGCGCGAGTTCCTGCACATAGACATCACGCGCCAGGAACAGGTTGATGAAGCCCGCGCCGGCGATCTCGGCCTTCGCGAGCAGCGGCGATGGCGGCAGCGCCGCGAGCAGCGCCTCGGCGATCTCGCGCGGCTTCTTCTTCGCGGGCTTGGCGAGCCGCATCGCGATGTTGCAGGCGAAGTCGCCGTGCGCGGCGTCGCGCGTGCGCTCGAGCACGATCCAGGCGGGATCGATGCTGACGCCGTCGAGGCTGGGGGCCACCGTTTCAAGCGCGGTGACGAGCAGGCGGGTGATCTCGGTTTTCAAGCAGCGGATCCTTGGGACCAGGCGCAGCCGCGGGGCGGCGCGCGAAAGGCGCACATGATACGGACTGGCCGCAGCAGGTCGAGGGGGTCGGCGCAGTCGACCGCTCAGAACAGGTCGAGCGGATCGACGTCCAGATCCCAGCGGACGCGGCGGGCTTCGGGCAGCGCATCGACCTGCGGGATCCACTGCCCGAGGAAGCGGTGCAGCGCACCCCGATCGGCCGATTCGAGCAGCAGCTGCGCATGGTGCCGGCCGGCACGGCGCGCCATGGCCGCGGGAGCGGGCCCCAGCAGGCGCACGCTGGCGGGCGCGGGCACGACGGCGGTGGCGCCCTGGCCGGCGGCGCGCGCGGCGCGCAGGAAGGCCATGGCCTGCAGTGCTTCCGGCGCCGAGGCGCGCAGCGCCGCCAGCCGCGCGAACGGTGGCCAGCCGGCGGCACGACGTTCGGCCAGGGCCGCGGTCGCGAAGCCGTCGTAGCCCGAGGCCAGCAGCTGGGTCAGCAGCGGATGCTCCGGATATTCCGTCTGGATCAGCACCTCGCCCGGGCGCTGCGCACGGCCGGCGCGGCCGGCGACCTGCACGACCGTCTGGGCGAGGCGTTCGGCGGCGCGGAAGTCGGTGCTGAACAGGCCCTGGTCGGCATTCAGCACGACCACCAAGGTGACATTCGGGAAGTCGTGCCCCTTGGTCACCATCTGCGTGCCGACCAGGATCCGCGCGGCGCCGCTGGCGACCCGGTCGACGACGGCCTCGAGCTCGGTCGCGTCGCGCACCACGTCGCGATCGAGCCGCGCGATCGGGGCCTGCGGGAAGGTTTCGGTGAGCGACTCCTCGACGCGCTCCGTGCCCTGGCCCACCGGCTTCACGGCATAGCCGCACTGCGGGCACTGCCGCGGCAGCGGCCGCTCGGCGCCGCAGTGATGGCACTGCAGTTTCTCGGCGCTGCGATGCACGGTGTAGCGCGCGTCGCAGTTCTGGCACGGCGCGACCCAGCCGCAGGCCGTGCACAGCAGCGTCGGCGCGTAGCCGCGCCGGTTCAGATAGATGAGCACCTGGCCGTCGGCGGCCAGATGCTGCTCGATCGCGGCGAGCGCCGTGCTCGACAGTCCCGCGTGCACGGATTCCTGCCGCAGGTCGATCAGCCGCAGCCGCGGCGCCGGCGCCTGGTCGCTGCGCCGCGGCAACGCGACGCGCTGGTAGCGGCCGAGCTCGACGTTCTGCAGCGTCTCGAGCGACGGCGTGGCGGAGCCCAGCATGATCGGGATGCCCAGCATCTGTGCGCGCATGACGGCGACGTCGCGCGCCGAATAGCGGAAGCCGCCCTCCTGCTGCTTGAACGAGCTGTCGTGTTCCTCGTCGACGATGATCAGGCCGAGGTCCGCGACTGGCGCGAACACGGCCGAGCGCGTGCCGAGCACGATGCGGGCGCGGCCTGACAGCACGTCGCGCCAGGCGGCGAGGCGCTGTGTGTCGGTCAGGCCCGAGTGCAGCACGGCGAGCGGCACGCCGAAGCGGCGCGCGAAGCGCCCGACCAGCTGCGGCGTCAGGCCGATCTCGGGCACCAGCACCAGCGCGCGGCGGCCGCGCGCCAGCGCCAACGCGACGCTGTGCAGATAGACCTCGGTCTTGCCGCTGCCCGTGATGCCGTGCAGCAGCAGCGTCTGGAAGCGGTCGGCGGCTGCATCGAGCGCTGCGACCGCCTGCGCTTGCGCGTCCGTCAGCGCGGGCGGCGTGTCGCGCGGCGCGCCGCTGGCCACCGCATCCGACGCGCTCAGCGGCACTTCGCTGGACGCGATCCAGCCGCGCGCGACCAGGGCGCGGGCCGCGTCGCGCCAGTTCGGCAGCTGCGCGGTCAGCGCCTCGGCGCTGCTGGCGCCCGCCGCTTGTTGCAGGTGCTCGAGCAGCGCGCGTTGCCGCGGCGCGCGCCGCGGTTCGCCGCTGCTGCACGCGGCCTCGCCCGCGGCGGTCAGCTGCCAGTGCTCGGCCAGCGCAACGGCCGGCGCGCCCTCGCGCGCCAGCTTCGGCAGCGCTGCGGCGAGCACCTCGCCGATCGGGTGGTGGTAGTAGTCGGCGCACCACCGCAGCAGCGCGAGCAGCCCAGCATCCAGGACC
>JBIITU010000079.1:0-10560 GCA_044340335.1 Steroidobacteraceae bacterium | reverse complement strand
AGCCGGGCGACATCGTCACGAGTGCCGCGGGCCTGACTGTCGAGATCCTGAACACCGATGCCGAGGGGCGCCTGCTGCTCTGCGATGCGCTGCACTACGCGCGCCGCTTCAAGCCGCGCGCCGTCATCGACATCGCAACGCTGACCGGCGCCTGCGTCATCGCGCTCGGCGGCCACCACACCGGCGTGTTCGCGAACGATGCGGCGCTGGCGCAGGAACTGGTCGCGAGCGGCCTCGCGGCCGACGATCGCGGCTGGCACATGCCGCTGACGGACGAGTACTCCGAGGCCCTCAAGAGCAATTTCGCCGACCTCGCCAACGTCGGCGGCCGTGAAGGCGGTGCGATCACCGCGGCGGCTTTCCTCGGGCGCTTCACGCAGGGCCTGCGCTGGGCGCATCTCGATATCGCCGGCACGGCCTGGCTGTCGGGCGCGCAGAAATCGGCCACGGGTCGACCGGTGGCGTTGCTGACCGAGTACCTGCTGCGCGCCGCCGCGGCGCGCTGAGCGAACCCTCGCCCACATGGACAAGGTCTACTCGCCGCAGGATATCGAGCGTCGCCTGTACGCAGACTGGGAAACGTCGCAGGTGTTCTCGCCGCGCGCGGGCGCCACGGGCGACGGTTTCTGCATCGTGGTGCCGCCGCCCAACGTGACCGGCACGCTGCACATGGGGCATGCGTTCCAGGACACGATCATGGACGCGCTGACGCGCTATCGCCGCATGCAGGGGCGACCCACGCTGTGGCAGCCCGGCACGGATCATGCCGGCATCGCGACGCAGATGGTCGTCGAGCGGCAGCTGAACGGCGAAGGCAAGCAGCGCAGCGACTTCACGCGCGAACAGTTCCTCGAACGAGTCTGGCAGTGGAAGGCGCAGTCGGGCGGCAGCATCAACCAGCAGTTCCGCCGCCTCGGTGCCTCGCTCGACTGGTCGCGCGACTGCTTCACGATGGACGAGCGTCTCTCGAAGAGCGTCACTGAAGCGTTCGTACGCCTGCACGACGAGGGCCTGATCTACCGCGGCAAGCGCCTCGTGAACTGGGACCCGGTATTGCTGACGGCCGTCTCGGATCTCGAGGTGCTGAGCCAGGAGGAAGAAGGTTCGCTGTGGCACCTGCGCTATCCGCTCGCCGATGGCAGCGGTCACCTGGTCGTCGCGACCACGCGCCCAGAGACGATGCTGGGTGATACCGCCGTGGCCGTGAACCCCGACGACGAGCGCTACCGCCACCTGATCGGCCGCGAGATCCGCCTGCCGATCGCCGACCGGCTGATCCCCATCATCGCGGACAACTATGTCGATCCGGCCTTCGGCACGGGCTGCGTCAAGATCACGCCGGCGCACGACTTCAACGACTACGACGTCGGCCAGCGCCACGACCTGCCGCAGATCAACATCTTCACGCCGCAGGCGCAGCTGAACGACAACGTGCCGGCGGCGCTGCGCGGTCTCGACCGCTTCGAGGGCCGCAAGCGCGTCGTCGAGGAGTTCGAGCGCCTGGGCCTGCTCGAGAAGATCGAGCCTCACAAGCTGATGGTGCCGCGCGGCGACCGCTCCGGTGTCGTCATCGAGCCCTACCTCACCGACCAGTGGTACGTGAAGATCGCGCCACTCGCCGAGCCCGCGATCCGCGCCGTCGAGAACGGCGACATCCGCTTCGTGCCGGAGAACTGGTCGCGCACGTATTTCGAGTGGATGCGCAACATCAAGGACTGGTGCATCAGCCGCCAGCTCTGGTGGGGGCACCGGATCCCGGCCTGGTATGACGATGCGGGCAACATCTACGTTGGCAGAGACGAGGTCGAGGCGCGCGCGAAGCACGGGCTCGCCGCCAGCGTCGCGCTGCGCCAGGACGACGACGTGCTGGACACCTGGTTCTCCTCGGCGCTGTGGCCGTTCTCGACGCTGGGCTGGCCGCAGCAGACGCCGGAACTGAAGCAGTTCTACCCAACCAGCGTGCTGGTCACCGGCTTCGACATCATCTTCTTCTGGGTCGCCCGGATGATCATGATGGGCCTGAAGTTCATGGGCGACGTGCCCTTCCGCGAAGTCTACGTGCACGGCCTCGTGCGCGACTCGGAAGGCCAGAAGATGTCGAAGTCGAAAGGCAACGTCATCGACCCGCTCGATGTCGTCGACGGCATCGACCTCGCCTCGCTGCTGCGCAAGCGCACCACGGGACTCATGCAGCCGCACCTGGCGCCTTCGATCGAGAAGGCCACGCGCAAGGCCTACCCCGAGGGCATCGCGCCTTATGGCACGGATGCACTTCGCTTCAGCTTCGCGTCGCTCGCGACGCAGAGCGCCGACATCCGCTTCGACCTGCAGCGCGTCGCGGGCTACCGCAACTTCTGCAACAAGCTGTGGAACGCGGCCCGCTTCACGCTGATGACGCTCGAAGACGCCGACGGCCAGCCGCAGGATCCGCAGCTGCTGACCGGCCCGGCCGAACTCAGCATCGCCGATCGCTGGATCGTCTCGCGCCTCGGCCAGACGCTGGCCGATGTCGATGCGGCCTTGCGCGACTATCGCCTCGATTTCGCGGCCACGGCGCTGTACGAGTTCACGTGGTATGCGTTCTGCGACTGGTACCTGGAACTGACCAAGCCGGTGCTGCAGGCCGCCGAATCGAGCGACGCCCAGAAGCGCGGCACGCGCCGCACGCTGGCGACCGTGCTCGAGACGCTGCTGCGCGCGTTGCACCCGCTGATGCCCTACATCACCGAAGAGATCTGGCAGCGCGTCGCGCCGCATGCCGGGCGCCATCAGGCGCCGTCAGGCGCAGCGCTGCCCGGCGGCAAGCCCAGCATCATGACGGCACCGTGGCCAGCCGCGAGCGATGCGCCGCGCGATGCGGTGGCGGAGCGCGACGTCGCCTGGATACAGCAGGTCGTGCTTGGCATCCGCCAGATCCGCGGTGAGATGGACATCAGCCCCGCGAAGAAGCTGCCGGTGCTGCTCGAGAACGCCACCGGCACCGACCGCCAGTGCGCGACCGAGCATCGTGCCTTCCTCGAGCGACTCGCTGGCCTCGAGTCGCTGCGGTTGCTCGAGCCCGCCGAAACGGCGCCACCGGCGGCGACGGCACTCGTCGGCGAGATGAAAGTGCTGGTGCCGATGGCGGGGCTTATCGATGCGCGCGCGGAACTCGAGCGGCTCGCGAAACGGCGCGCCAAATCCGAGTCCGAACTCGGCAAGGCGCGCGCCAAGCTCGCCAACGAGAACTTCGTTCGCAACGCGCCCGCCGAGGTCGTCGCGCAGGAGAACGCGCGCATCGCCGACTTCGAAGGCCAGCTGCGCGGCTTCGACGAACAGGCGGCGCGCGTGCGCGCGCTGCTCGAGGCAAACTGAGCATGGCCGACGCACTGATTCAATCGCTGGATCGGGCGCTGACCGCGCTCGATGGCGTCATCCTCGGCAAGCCGCAGCAACTGCGATTGTGCGTTGCCTGCCTGCTGTCGCGCGGCCACCTGCTGATCGAAGACGTGCCCGGCGTCGGCAAGACGACACTTGCGCACGCGCTCGCGCAGGTGTTCGGACTCGGCTGGAACCGCGTGCAGTTCACCAGCGACCTGCTGCCCGCCGACATCATCGGCGTGTCGGTGTTCGACCGCAGCAGCCAGCAGTTCGAGTTCCGCAAGGGGCCGGTGTTCACGCAATTGCTGCTCGCCGACGAAGTGAACCGCGCGAGCCCCCGCACGCAGAGCGCGCTGCTCGAGGCCATGGAAGAGCGCCAGGTCAGCGCCGACGGCCAGACCTATGTGCTGCCGGAGCCGTTCTTCGTCGTCGCGACGCAGAACCCGACCGAACAGCTCGGCACCTTCGCGTTGCCCGAATCGCAGCTCGACCGCTTCCTGATGCGGGTCGAGCTCGGCTATCCGGATGCCGCGCACGAGCGCGAACTGTTGCGCAGCGGCGAGCGCCGCGACCGGCTCGCAACGCTTGCGGCGACGCTCGACAGCGTGCGCGTCTGCGAACTGCAGCAACGCGTGCGACGCATCCACGTCGCCGAGGTGCTGCTCGACTACGCGCAGCGGCTGATCGCGCGCACGCGCGAGCACGCCGCGCTGAAGCTGGGCCTGTCGCCGCGCGCCGGCCAGGGGCTGATTCGCGCCGCACAAGCCTGGAGCCTGCTGCAGGGACGCGGCGCCGTGCTCCCCGAAGACGTGCAGACCGTGTTCGCGCCGATCGCTGGGCATCGCCTCGTGCTGCGCGACGAGTCGGCCGCGCGCGCCAGCCGCGACGTCATCCAGGACCTGCTGCGCGGCGTGCCCGTGCCGGAGTAGCCATGCCGAGCCTGCGCGCCCGCCTGCCCGCCTCGCTGATGCGGCGCCTGCAGGGCCTGCGCGAGCGGCTCGATGCGCGTGCTGAACGCTGGAGCCTCAAGCGCCAGGGCGCTGATTGCTGGCCCTCGGTCGTGGCACGCCGACGCGTGTACATCCTGCCGACCCGTGCCGGGGTCGGCTTCGCCGTGCTGCTGCTCGGCATGCTGCTCGCCGGGCTCAACTACGCCAACAGCGTCGCGTTGCTGATCGCGTTCGTGCTCGGCGGCTTCATGCTGGTCGCGATGAACCTCTGCCATCGCAACCTGCTCGGGCTCGTGGTCGAATCGCTGGCGGCGCCGCCCGTGTTCGCCGGCGAACGCGCGCGGCTCGCGCTGCGCCTGCGCAACGAGTCGGCCGCCATCCGCTACAGCTATCGCGCGAAGCTGGGCGAGCACGCCGCGACGCTCGATGCGCTGCCGCCAGGCGAATCGCAGGCGCTGGAGCTCGAACTGCAGACGCTGCGGCGCGGCCAACAGCGAGTGCCGCGGATATCCCTGTCGACCGAATTTCCGTTCGGGTTGTTCCGCGCCTGGACCTGGGTGCATGCGCCTGACCCGCTGCTGGTCTACCCAGTCGCCCGCGGCACGCGTCCGCCGCCGGTCGATGCCTCAGAACAGGACAGCGGCACGCACGCGCTGGCGGGCGGCAACGACGAGTGGGCGGGCCTGCGACCGTTCCGCGACGGCGACTCGCCGCGGCAGGTCGCCTGGAAGGCGTACGCGCGCGGCGCGCCGCTGCTCGTCAAGGAATACACCGGTCGCAGTGCGCGCACGCTGCGCTTCGATTACGACACGCTGGCCGGGCTCGATCGCGAGCAGCGCCTCGAGCAACTTGCACGCTGGGTCGTCGACGCGGAGTCCAGCGGCGCGCGCTACGGGCTGTCGCTGGGCGCGGCGCGCTTCGCGGAGCAGCGCGGCGCCGCGCATCGACACCGCTGCCTCGAGGCGCTGGCCCTGCATGCTTGAGCGCTGGCCGGAACGCGAGCGACCGTTGCGCTGGGCGTTGGGCAGCTATGCCGCGGCGGTCGCGCTGCACGTCGACCGGCTGCCCGTCTGGTGCCTGGCAGCCATCGCGCTGATCGTGCTGTGGCGGCTGTTCGCCGCGCTCGCCTCGCTCGACCTGCCGCATCGCCTGATCCGACTCGGCCTGGGCGCGGCACTGCTGTTCGCGGTCGTCGCGCAGTTCAACGCGATCTCGGGGCTCGCCGCCGGCACGGCGCTGCTGGCGGCAATGGGCGCCGTCAAGCTGCTCGAGACGCGCGACCGGCGCGATCACTACATCGTGCTGGGCGTCAGCCTGTTCCTGATGCTGGCGGCGACCCTCGACCGGCAGGACCTGCCGCGCCTCGTGCTGTACGGCGCGCACCTGTGGCTGTGCTGTGCAGCGCTTGCCGTGATCGGCACACCGGGCGCCGGCCTGCGCACGCGCGCTGCGTTCGGGCTCGCCGGCCGCAGCCTGGGCTATGCGCTGCCCATCATGCTGCTGCTGTTCCTGTTCTTTCCGCGGGTGCAGGGCCAGATCTGGTCGCTGCCGGCCGGCGGGGCCGCAGTCACCGGCCTCGGCGACGAAATGAGCCCGGGCTCGATTTCGCAGCTGTCGGAATCGGAAGAACCGGCATTCCGCGTGACCTTCGACGGCGCGCGACCGCCGTCGACTTCGCTGTACTGGCGCGGACCGGTGCTGCATCAGTTCGACGGCTACACCTGGCGCCGCGAACTCGGCCGCGTCTATCGCGCGGCGGAACTGACCTACCTCGGCCAGGCCTATCGGTATCGCGTGACTCTCGAGCCCCATCGCCAGCGCTGGTGGTTCGCGCTCGACCTGCCGGTGGCGCCCAGCCGGCCTGGCGTGTTCTTCACGTTCGACTACCAGCTCATCTCTGCGGAGCCGGTCACGCAGACCGTCAGCTACGAGATGACCTCGCACATCGAGTACCGGTCCGATGATGCCGCGTCGCTGCTTGCACGCCGCGTCGACCTGCAGCTGCCCGCCAACCGCAACCGCCGCACACTCGAGTGGGCACGGCGCGAGCGCGCCCGCGCCGGCTCCGAGGCTGCCTACGTGCAGACCGTGATGAACCTGTTCCGCGATGGCGGTTACACGTACAGCCTGACGCCGCCGCTGCTCGACCTCGACTCGGTAGACGACTTCCTGTTCCGCACCCGCACCGGCTTCTGCGGCCATTACGCCTCGGCGTTCGCCACGCTGATGCGCGCCGCCGGCATTCCAGCGCGGGTCGTGACCGGATACCACGGCGGCGAGTGGAACCCGATCGGGCAGTATTTAATTGTCCGACAATCCGACGCACATGCCTGGACGGAAATCTGGGTCGAAGGGCGCGGCTGGACCCGCTACGACCCGACCAGCGTCGTGGCGCCAGACCGCCTGCAGCGGGCAGCGCTGGACCGTATAGCGACCCTGACGGGGGGCATCGATCCGTTGCTCGCCGAACTCGACGCCTGGTCACGGATCGCGCTGAGCTGGGACGCCGTCAACACCTGGTGGAAGATCCGCGTGCTCGAATTCGACCTGGGCAGCCAGCTCGAACTGCTGGGTGACCTCGGCTTCAAGCGGCCCGGCCTGCAGCAGCTCGGCTGGCTGCTGGCGGGCGGACTTGCCGTCTGGCTCGGCCTGATCGCACTGCGCTTCGGGCGGGCGCCCCGCCCGCCACGCGGCGACCGCCTGACCCGCAGCTACCGCCGCCTGTGCGCCCGGATCGCCGCCGCCGGCCTGCCGCGGGCCGCGCATGAGGGGCCACTCGCGTACGCGGCGCGCATCGGTCAGCAGCGCCCTGATCTCGCCCCGCTGCTGACGCCATTGCTGCAGCGCTATGCAGAAGCCCGCTTCGGGCCCGACGGTCGCGGCGACGACCGTGACTTCGACCGCGCGGTGCGCGCACTGCAGCTGCCATGAGCAAGATAGTCCTGCTCGCGCTGCTGATTGGCGTGACCATGCTCGCCACGCTGCTGCTGCAGCGACGGCGCCGCGCCGCGCGCCGGCGCCACTTCGACGCGCTGCTCGCCCCTGCCCGCCGCGCGCGCCTCGATGCACTGTCGCCGCTGCATGCGCGGCTGCCGGAGTCACTGCGCGCCTCGCTGACGCCGGGCATGCAGGCCTTCCTCGAGCGCATCGAGTTCGTCGGCTGCAACGGTCTCGCGATCGACGACGACATGCGGCTGCTGGTGGCGACCCATGCAGCGCTGCTGACGCAGCGCGTCGGGATCGGCGCCTTCGACCGGCTCTACAGCGTGCTGATCTACCCGGACGAGTTCGTAGTCGCGCAGCGCCATGAGGACGAGGACACCGGGCTCGTCACCGAGGCCGAAGAAGTGCTCTCCGGCCAGACCATCGACACGGACCGCGTGATCCTGTCGTGGCGCGACGTGCTCGAGTCAGATGCCGATGCGCCGTACAACGTGATCGCCCATGAACTCGCGCACTACCTCGATCACGCGCTGGGCGGTTCGCTGTCGGACAGCCAGGCGCAGGGCGAGTGGCACGCGACGCTGGCGCGCGAGCAGCGCGCGCTGCAGGAGGCGCTGGAGCGCGGCGCGCCGACGCTGATCGACGCCTACGGCGCCGACGACCCGGCTGAGTTCCTGTGCGTTGCGACCGAAGCCTTCCTGGAGGCGTCGACCGAATTCGAACGCCTGCACCCGGAGCTGTACGCGCAGCTCAGTCGATTCTACGGCCTGGATCCCGCGCGCTGGCCGGCTCCCTGACCTTCAGCAGCACCAGTCCGCCGGCTACGAACAGCACTACGAGCGAGGCGATGGACGCGCGCGAACTGCCAGTCGTCATCGCCACCGCGGCGACCAGCAGCGGCCCGACGACCGTCGCGAATTTGCCCATCATGTTGTAGAAGCCGAAGAACTCGCCGCCCTTGCCCGGCGGCACGAGGCGCCCGAACAGCGAGCGCGACAGGCTCTGCACGCCGCCCTGCACGAGGCCGATGACGATCGCAAGGCCGAAGAACTCGGCGACGCTGTCGAGGAAGAACGCGTACACGGTCGCGGCGCTGTAGACCGCGATGCCGATCAGGATGCCGCGCTTCGCGCCGATGCGATCGCCGAGCATGCCGAACAGCAGCGCTGCCGGGAACGCGACGAACTGGGTCAGCAGCAGCGCGGCGAGCAAGCTCGAAGTCGGCAGGCCGAGCGCCACGCCATAGTCGACCGCCATCTTGATGATGGTGTTGACCGCGTCGATGTACAGCCAGTACGCGACCAGGAACAGCACGATCTCGCGGTACTTGCCGATCTCGCGCAGCGTCGCGCCGAGCTCGGTCAGGCCGGCGCGCGCGGCCGCGACGAACGGCAGCGGCGCGGCGGGTGGCGTCTCGCGGACATTGAGCGCGAGCGGCAGCAGGAACACGGCCCACCACACGGCGACCATCAGGAACGAGACGCGGATCGCCGCGGCGACGTCCGGCAGGCCGAACCACTCGGGCTTGACGGTCATGGCGACGTTGACCGCGAACAGCAGGCCGCCGCCGAGATATCCGAGCGAGTAGCCGAAAGCCGAGACCCGATCCAGCTCGTGCTCGGCTGCCACGTCGAGCAACAGCGCGTCGTAGAACACGTTCGCGCCCGCGAAGCCGATCGAGCCGACGATGAACAGTCCGACCGCCAGCTCCCACGCGCCCTGCTCGACGAAGAACAGCAGTGCCGTGCCGACGATGCCGAGCAGGCTCCACGCAATCAGGAAGCGGCGCCGCACGCCGCCGCGGTCGGCGATCGCCCCCAGCACCGGCGCCAGCAGCGCGACGACGAAGCCGGCGATGCCATTGGCGATGCCGAGCCGCGACGTGCTGACCGTCGGGTCTACGCCCAGGCTCCAGTAGCGCTGGAAGAAGGCCGGGAAGAAGCCGGCCATGACGGTGGTCGCGAACGCTGAATTGGCCCAGTCATAGAAGGCCCATGACAGCACCGGCTTGCGCCGGAACAGCGCGCGGGTCGACGCCGCAGTCGAGGTGGCCGGACCCACGCCGGCCACGCTCAGGCCGCGCTCTGCGCGGCCAGCGCCGCGAGCGTCTCGCGCGTCTCGCGGAACACGAGGTCCGGCCAGCGCTCGAGCGTCAGGTGCAGGTTGACGCGCGTCGGCGCCAGATACACCAGCGCGCCGCTGTGATCGACCGCGAGATTGTCGTAGGCCTTGCTGCGGAACTCGTCGAGCTTGCGCTCGTCCTTGCCGGCGTAAACCCAGCGCGCGGTGTGCACGTTGATCGGCTCGAAGGCGCACTGCACGCCGTATTCATCCTGCAGCCGGAACGCGACCACCTCGAACTGCAGTTGGCCGACCGCGCCCAGGATCTGGTCGTTGTTGCGCAGCGGCTTGAACAGCTGCGTCGCGCCCTCTTCGCACAGCTGCGCGAGACCCTTCGACAGCGCCTTCATCTTGAGCGGATCCTTCAGCACCGCGCGGCGGAACAGCTCCGGCGCGAAGTTCGGCACGCCCGTGAAGATCAGCTTCTCGCCTTCCGTGAAGGAGTCGCCGATGTTGATCGTGCCGTGGTTGTGCAGGCCGAGGATGTCGCCGGCGAAGGCTTCATCTGCAGCGCTGCGGTCGGCGGCCATGAAGGTCAGCGCATCGGCGATGCGCACGTCCTTGCCGAGGCGCACGTGGTGCATGCGCATGCCGCGCGTGTACTTGCCCGAGCACAGTCGCATGAACGCGATCCGGTCGCGATGGCCCGGATCCATGTTCGCCTGGATCTTGAAGACGAAGCCCGTCAGTTTCGGCTCCTGCGCCTCGACCTCGCGCTGCACGGTCTCGCGCGACAGCGGCGCGGGCGCGTGCGTCGTGAACGCCTTCAACAGCTCTTCGACGCCGAAGTTGCTGATGGCCGAGCCGAAGAACACCGGTGTCTGCCGCCCGGCGCGATAGGCGTCGAGGTCGAAGGCCTGGGTGGCGCCGCGCACCAGCTCGATCTCGTCGTCGTAGGCAGCGGCACGGTCGCCGAGCAGCTCGCGGCCGGCCTCGCTGTGCAGACCCTCGATGACGATATTCTCGCCGACGCGACCCTTCTCGCCCGCCGTGTACACGTAGATGCGGTCTTCGGTCAGGTGATAGATGCCGATCAGGTCGCGGCCCATGCCGATCGGCCAGGTCACGGGCGCGGTCGAGATCTTCAGCACGCGCTCGATTTCATCGAGCAGGTCGATAGGCGAGCGGCCCTCGCGATCGAGCTTGTTGATGAAGGTCATGATGGGCGTGTCGCGCAGGCGGCAGA
>JBIITU010000464.1:0-2589 GCA_044340335.1 Steroidobacteraceae bacterium | reverse complement strand
GACGACCTGACCCTTCCCTACGACGTCCTGATGCTCCTTTATCTCGCCCGCGGCATCACACGCATCCAGGTGATGGCCGGCACTCCAGAGTACCTTGCCTTGCGTGACGCGCTGCGACGCGGCCAATTCCGCGGACCGCAGCTGCGCGTCGCCTCACCGGTGATAGACGGCTACCCCGCCGTCTGGGCGCCCACGATCACCTGGCAAGTCAGCGACGCCGAGGGTGGACGCACCGCGGCGCGGCGAGTCCGCGAAGATGGCTACGATTTCGCGAAGCCGTACACGCGGCTGCCCTACGAGGCCTACGTCGCATTCAGTGCCGAGTGCAACGCGCTGGGCATCGAGCGCACTGGCCACATCCCCGCGGCGGTGCGGGTCGAGGAGGCATTGTTCCGCGGGCAGCGCGGCATCGCGCATACGTTCGAGCTGTTCTACAACGAGCCGCACGAGAGCCGCGCCAACCTCGAACTGCTGTCGCGCCGCGCCAAGCTCTGCGCCGAGCTGGGCGTCACCGTGCAAACCACGTTCTGTGTCGCGCGTGCGTTCGAGTACGACATCGGCCAGATCGGCCCGGCGGACTACCCGCTTGACGACGTGCTCGATCCGGTGACGCGCTGGCTGATGCACCCCGACTCGCCATTCCTCAAGGCGTTCGGCCAGGATCCGCAGATGCAGTACCAGGGTCGGGACTGCATCCAGCACACGCTGAACATGTTGCGGGCTTTGCATGCGGAGGGCGTGCAGCTGGTCACGGGCACCGACATCCCGAACGGCAATGCCTCGGGTCGCCACTCGATGCACGATGAACTCGAGGTGCTTGTGAAGGAGGTCGGGATGAGTGCGTATGACGCGTTGCGCACAGCGACCGTGAACTCCGCCGCGCACATGGGCGACGCAGAGTCCGGCACGATCGAACCAGGCCAACGCGCCGAACTCGTGCTGCTGCGTGGCGACCCTCTCGCGGACATTTCAGCCACGCGACAGATCGAGTGCGTCGTCATCGGCAACGCACTGTTGACGAAGCAGTCGATCGAGCGCGGCGTCGCGCGCGCCCGATCGCTCTACGACGCGATGCCGATCCCGAAGCGCGAGCCCCACACACAACCAAGTGCCGAATTGGCGGGGAGATAGCCGTGGGTGAGCCGTTGGTCTTCAGCAACCCATCGGGTGTGGCGCCGCCGATCGGCCGCTATTCACATCTCGTGGTGGTGCCACCCGGTGCGCGCCTTCTGGTCCTCGCAGGCCAGACCGGCCATGGCCTGGATGGAAGCCTGCCCAGCGATCCAGGTGAACAATGGGTCGGTGCCATCCGGAACATTCGCGGCATCCTGGCAAGCCAGGGAGCGAGCATGGCGAATGTCATCAAGCTCAACACTTGGGTCGTCTCAGGCGCGGACATTTCGAAGGCCCGTAGCGCCGCAGTGGGACTGTTCGAGGGCGCATCGCCAGCGACCACGTTCGCCTACGTCAGCGCCCTGTTCCTCCCTGAGATCCTCGTTGAGGTCGAGGCGTGGGCGGCGGTTCCCGTCGCGTAGTGCATTCCCACGCTGGGGAGTAGCGCGATCGTGGGTAACAAAGCGGGTAACCCGCTCAAACCGAAAGATTAGTCTCTGTTGACCATGCGGAGATGCGACAAGTTCCTGACGCGCATCGGGAAGTATCAGTATTCGGCGCCTGTTCACACCCTAGGGCAATGCGTACCACGTCGACCGCCCGCCACCGTGGCGCACGAGCAGCCCCCGCTCGACCAGACTGCGAAATGTGGACTTGAGGGTGTTGGGACTCGCACCGTGCGCTCGGACCATGTCTCGCGTTGTGACGCGACCATGTGCCCGTGCGTAGCCCAGAATATCGGCAGCGAGCGATGTGAGCGCCACGGCCGCCCGCTCCCGCTCCACCTTCTCGGCGAGATTGCGCTTCTGCCGTTGCAGCGCACGCAAAAAATAGAGCAGCCATGGCTGCCAATCCGGCGTATCAGTGTCCAGCGTGCCCTGAGTTTGGCGCAGCGCGAGATAGTAGGCGTCCTTGCTGCTTTCGATCACGCTCTCGAGGGAGCTGTAAGGCACGTACACGTAGCCCGCCTGCAGCAGCAGCAATGTCGTCAGTATCCGGCTCAGACGTCCGTTGCCATCCTGGAACGGATGAATCGCGAGAAACACTACGACGAACACGGCCACGATCAACAGCGGATGCAGGCGCGCATGGGTCCGCACCTCGTCGATCCAGGCGAAGAGTTCCGCCATGCGGCGCGGCGTGTCGAAGGGCGTCGCCGTCTCGAACACCACACCGATCATCTTGCCGGTCTCATCAAAGGCACCGACATCATTTCGCAGCGTCTTGTACTCGCCCCGGTGGCGTTCGTCCTTGCTGCTGTGGCGAAGCAGATCGCGGTGTAACTGCCTGACGTGATTCTCGCTCAGGCGAATGTCAGCCCAGGACTGGAAGACCGTCTCCATGACCTCCGCATAGCCCGCCACTTCCTGCTCGTCACGAGTCGCGAACGCCTGAATATCGAGCTTCCCGAGAAGGCGCTCCACCTCGCGGTCTGACAGCGTGCTGCCTTCGATGCGGGTGGATGAACCGATGCTC
>JBIITU010000078.1:0-10593 GCA_044340335.1 Steroidobacteraceae bacterium | reverse complement strand
GCCGGCCCGCTCGACCAGTTGCGGCAGTCGCGCAAACACGGATGGCGGGTAACCCTTGGTCGCCGGCGCTTCGCCGATGGCAAGGCCGATCTCGCGCTGTGCCTGTGCGAAACGCGTCAGCGAGTCCATCAAGAGCAGAACTGATTTGCCGCGCTCGCGAAAGTGCTCCGCGACCGCCGTTGCGAGCCAGGCGCCCTGCAAGCGCATCAATGGCGAGCTGTCGGCAGGCGCCGCCACCACCACGGCGCGTTGGCGATCCGCCGGACCCAGGATCCTCTCTACGAATTCCTTGACCTCACGTCCGCGCTCGCCGATCAACCCGACGACGATCACGTCCGCCGTCGTGTACCGCGCCATCATGCCAAGCAGCACCGACTTGCCGACGCCGCTGCCGGCAAACAGTCCGATGCGCTGGCCGCGGCCGACCGTCAGCAGGCTGTTGATCGCGCGGACACCGACGTCGAGCGGCTCCTCGATGGGTTGCCGCGCGAGCGGATTGATCTGCGTTCCCGCCAGTCGCGCCCGCTCGCGACACTCGGGCGGCGGCAAGCCGTCGAGCGGCTGACCGGCACCATCGACGATGCGCCCAAGCAGTTCCGGACCGACGGCGACGGTACCGCCGCGCCGCACCGGCACAACCCGCGCGGCCGGCTCGATGCCGTGCAGGTCGCCAATCGGCATCAGGAACAGGCGCTCGCCGGCGAATCCGACCACCTCAGTGTCGATCCGGGCGCCCTGCGTCGAGCACACCTCGCAGCGGTCGCCGATAGCTGCCTGCACGCCAACCGCCTCGAGAGTCAGGCCGACCATGCGGGTCAGGCGACCCTCCACCGGCGGCGGCACGACCGCATCGACGCGCTTAGTCAGCTGCGCAATCCGTGTCGGCAGGCCCGTCATGTCGATTCCTCGCCGGAGTCCGGCGAGCCACTGGTCGATTCCACTGCGCTTCGGTCCGCGACCCGCTCCTCGCCCAGCACGGTCGCGACGATCGTCGATAGCCGGCTGTCGAGCCGCGCATCGATCTGCGAGTACTCGCTGGTCACGCGGCAACCGCCTCGCGCCATGACCGGGTCATCGAGCAGTTGCCAGGCGCGCTCGCCGGACGGCGTGGCGAGCCGCTCGCGAATCGCGGCACCATCCAGAGGATGCACGTAGACACGAATCTCGCGCGCGCCAACAGGCAGCAGCGTCACCGACTCGCGAATGATCGCAATCACCTGACTCGGGTCCAGCGCGAGTTCGCGCCGTGCCAGCTGCGCGCCGACGCGCAACGCCAGTCGCGCCAACTCGGTGGTCAGTTCGTCGTCGAGGGACTCGAACGGTCGCGCAAGCCTCTGGCACAACAAGGCGACCTGCGCGGCACACTCGGCAATGCTGCCCAGCGCTTCCTGGCGCGAACCTTCGATCGATGCCCGGCCCTCGCGCTGGCCATGCTCGAAGCCCTTGCGCCACGCCTCCTGCTCGACTTCTGCCAGTGCCGAAACGCTGGGCGATCGCCCTCGCGGCGCCACCACCGGCCCGCGCACGTCAGGCAGGCTCCACGGGCTGGCCTCAGACATAAGCTTCGCTGCCCTTGCCACCGAGGTTGATCGTGCCCTCTTCGGCCAACTTGCGGGCGACCGTCAGAATTTCCTTCTGGGCGCCCTCGACGTCCGACAGCTTGACCGGCCCACGCGCCGCAAGATCCTCGCGCATCATTTCTGCTGCACGCTGCGACATGTTCTTGAACACCTTCTCCTTGAGCGCGTCGTCCGCAGCCTTCAGTGCGAGCAGCAGCTTGTCGCTCGGCACCTGCCGCAGGATTTCCTGCATGCCTCGATCGTCGACCTCGACGAGGTTGTCGAACACGAAGATCAGGTCCTGGATCTTGCTGCCGAGCACCTCGTCCGCCTTGGTGATCTCCTCCATGACAGCCGTCTCGATGCGGGGCTCGAGCAGGTTGACGATGTTCGCGGCGCACTTCGGTCCGCCCAGCGTCGATGTTCGCGCGGAGTTGTTGCCGGCAAACTGTCGCTCCATGATCAAGTCAAGTTCGCGCAGCGCTGCCGGCTGCACGCCGTCGAGTGTTGCGATTCTCAGCAGTACTTCGGCGCGCATGTTCTCCGGCAGCTGTGCGATCACCTCGGCCGACTGGTCCGACTCCAGATAGGCAAGGATGATCGCGACGATCTGTGGATGCTCGAAGCGGACCATCTCGGCAATCGCGCGCGAGTCCATCCATTTGAGGGCTTCCAGACCCTTGCTGGAATGACCGAGCAGGATCCGGTCAATCAAGCCTGCTGCCTTGTCTTCGCCCAGAGCGTTGATCAAGGTCTTGCGAATGAACTCATCTGAACCTATGCCGAGGGACGACTGGCTCTCCACGGCAGCCGTGAAGCTGCCGATGACGTCGACGACCTCGTTGCGACTGACGTTGGCCACTTGCGCCATCGCGGCGCCAACCTTCTGCACGTCCTTGGCACTCAAGTGCTTGAGGACATCCGCCGCTTCCTTCTCGCCCAGAGACAGCAGCAGGATGGCTGCCTGCTCGACCCCGGTTCGGTTGCCCGCACTCGCATCACTCATCTTTGGCTACCCAGTTCTTGACCACCTGGGCGACGCGGGCCGGATCCTGTGCAACCAGCGACCGCGCCTGCGCCAGCTGCTGCTCGTATGCGAGCGCTGCAGCCGGCGTTCCCGCGCCGATCGCGCCGGCTGGCCCACCAGTCGGACTTCCCAGCGCAGCTGCGTCAGCTGACGCCCCAACACCCGCCCCAGCCAGGGCTGGAGACTGCAGGAGCACCGGTCGCTGCGTGGCGAGCAGTTGCTTCAGCAACGGACGCAGCACGACGAATATGACGATCAGCGCGAGGATCAGGCCAGCGACGACACGCACCAGGTCCTGAATCCAAGGCTGCTGCCACAAGGGGGTCGTTTCGACTTCACCCCCGGTGATCAGAGGCTCGCCTTTCCAGGGCGAGTTCATGACGTTGACGGAGTCGCCGCGCTGGACATCGAATCCCACGGCGTCCTTGACGAGCCCGGTGATGCGCTCCAGTTCCTCAGGCGTCAACGCTGTTTCCGTCACCTTGCCGTCCTGTCCGACGACACGGACGTTGTCGACCAGCACCGCGACCGTCAACCGCTTGAGCCGACCCGCAGGCTGCCGTGTGTACGCAACCGTGCGATCGATCTCGTAGTTGCGCGTCGTCTGCCGGGATGTGTTCTCGGCGAGCGCAGCGGCGCCTGCGTCGGCCGCGCCCGCACGGGCAGGCGGCGCGCCGGGTGGCAGCGCAACGGCTCGCTCCGGTGGCTGGTTGGCAAGCGCGCCGGGAACTCCGCCCGGGCCGGCAGCACCACCACGATCGACATCCTCCGCGAGTTGTTCGCTGCGGACGATCTGACTGTCTGGACGGTATTGCTCACGAGCCTCTTCCACTGCCGACATGTCGAACTGCGCGCTGACCTGCGCGCGGACTCGACCGGCGCCGACGAGCGGCGCGAGCAGCGCCTCGACTCGCTGCGCGTATCCCTCCTCCATCTGACGCGCGAACTCGATCTGCTGATCCCGGATCGCGAACTCGTCACGACCTTGCGGCGACGACAGCAGCCGACCCTGCTGGTCCACGACGGTGACCTGCTCGGGCCGCAGTTCCGGCACGGAAGAAGCGACGAGATTGACGATGGAGGTCACTTGCTCCGTCGAGAGGCGCCGTCCCGTTCGCAACTGCAGGAACACGCTGGCGCTGCCGGGTTGGCGGTCGCGCACGAAACTGGAGTTGCGGGCCGCAGCGATATGGACGCGCGCACCCTCGACCTGCTGCAGACTCGCGATCGTCCGGGCCAGCTCGCTTTCCAGCGCGTGCTGGTAGCGAGCCGATTCCATGAACTGGCTGACCCCGAAACCCTGATCCTTGGCCATGCTGGCGAACCCGCCCGACTCAGGCAGGCCCTGGCCTGCGAGCAACAGACGCGCGTCGTTGATTCGCTCCACAGGCACGGACACCGCGCCGGTGCCTCCCTCGAGTCGATAGGGAATGTTCGCGCCGCTCAGGGCCTGTGTGACCGAAGCCGTGTCGTCGGGGGACAGATTGCCGTACAGCAGGTTGTAGGTTGGACTCTGCGACCAAAGCACAACGCCGACGCCGACGGCAACCGCCGCGGCAATTCCCACCAGAAGCAGCATCGGCTTGACGCCAGCGCTGACTCTCTGCACGTCCGAAACGTTGGCAGCATCCGCAGCCATCTAGAGCTCCTCGATGCCGGTCAGACCGGCATGTTCATGATTTCCTGGTATGCGTTGACCAGCTTGTTGCGAACCTCGACGGCAGCGCGGAACGACACACTCGCTTTCTGCATGTCGAGCATCGTCTGTGCCAGATCCACACCGGGTTTGCCCTGCTCGAACGCCGTCGCGGACGCGCGCGCCTGCTGCTGCGCCTGGTTGACCTTGTCCAGCCCGTTCTTCATGACGGCGGCGAAACTGACTTGCGGGGCGTCGGTCTTGCCCGGCTGCAACGCAGGCAGCCCTGCCTCACCACCGACGCCACCGACACCTCCACCGGCCTGCGCTCGCAACGCACGGATCTGGCCCAGGACCCGATCGATCTCCATCTGGCTCATGATCAGGCCGCCGGAACGTCCACGCCGGCAGCTCGCAAGCGGGCCAGCTTGTAGCGCAGCGTGCGCGGACTGATGCCGAGATGCTCGGCGATCGCGCGGCGGGTCACCTGAGGTGAGCGCAGCGCCTCGAGCAGGATCTCCTGTTCGGCTCGCTCCAGCGTCCGTGCCAGGGCTCCACTGCGCGAGCGAGCAGCGTCGAGCGACGCGGTCGCGGTCGCCGCGCGCGGCGCCGCGGCCATGCTCTCGGTCTCGATGTGTTCGGCCTCGATGACAGGCCCCTGGCAGAGAATCAACGCGCGCTGCAGGACGTTGTCGAGTTCACGAACGTTGCCCGGCCAGGTATGCACCAGCAACTCGTGCGCCGCGTCCGCCGAAAGCGCGGGAATTCGCTCGCCAGCGCGAGTGCGCAGCGACAGCAGGTGCATCGCGATGGGCAGGATGTCGTCGCGACGCTCGCGCAGCGGCGTGATTGCCACCGGGAACACGTTCAGTCGGTAGTAGAGATCCTCGCGGAAGCGTCCGGCGGACACTTCATCCCGAAGCAGGCGATTGGTCGTCGCCAGTACGCGCACGTCCAGCGGCAGCCAGCCCCGACCACCGAGGCGCTCCACTTCCCGCTCCTGCAGCACCCGCAGCAACTTGGCCTGCAGGCCCAGCGGCATCTCCGAGATCTCATCGAGCAGCAGGGTTCCACCCTGCGCCTGTTCGAACTTGCCAGGATGGGCGGCGTGCGCTCCGGTGAATGCGCCCTTTTCGTATCCGAACAGCAAGGCTTCCAGCATGCTCTCTGGAATCGCCGCGCAGTTAACGGCGATGAACGGATGCTGGGCACGGGGTGAACAGCGGTGGATGTAGCGCGCGAGCACTTCCTTGCCTGTCCCGGATTCGCCCGATATCAGCACCGTGCAATCACTTGCAGCAACGCGCCGGCCGAGCTGCATCAAGCGTCGTGACTCATCAGCCACGGCCACAGGCTCCGGCCCGTCGGCACCCTGGTTGCCCTGGATGCTGTGGGCGGACACAGTTGAATCAATCGAACCTTGCATGAATCTCTCCTCTGGCGAGCGCTTCGCCGTCTGCAGAGGAGGAGAGCAAGAACCGTGCCGGCCCGAATTCGCCGTTGCCACCGTGACACGGTTCACGCCGCGTGGCCAGAATACGTCCGCGGCGTCAGATTTCCGTCGCAACCTCGGACGCGAAACCGAACTTGCGCAGCTTCTCGACCAACGTCGTACGCCGAAGTCCGAGCAAGCGAGCCGCATGAGCGACAGTACCGTCGGAGCGCTCCAGTGCCTGACGGATCAGCGCTTCTTCGATCGAGTGCAGGTGGCTCTTCAGGTCGATGCCATCCGCGGGCAACTCGGCTGCCGCGCAATCCGGTGCCGCCGCTCTCGCATCCTGGGCTGCGCAGCCAGACTCGAGCATGGCCAGTGCGTCGACTTCCGCAATGGGTAGCGCCGGCTCTGGCTCGATGTCGAAGGCGGTGGCATCGAAACCCGCCGGGCGATAACGCGGCGGCAGATCCTGCACCTGAACACGACGCCCTGCGTGCAGGATCGACAGCCGCTCGATCAGATTGCCGAGCTCGCGCACGTTGCCGGGCCAGGCGTGAGCTTGCAGTGCAGCGAGCGCGGACGGCGCGAACTCGATACGGCCGCGGCCGGCACTGGCATTCAGCTCGATGAAGTCGGCAATCAGTGCCGGCAGATCAGCGATACGCTCGCGCAGCGCGGGCATCTCAATGGGAAACACGTTCAGGCGGTAGAAAAGATCGCCGCGGAACTGCCCCTTCAGGATGGAGTCCTCGAGATTACGATGCGTTGCCGCGATGATGCGCACGTCGCAGGAGATCGGCTGGTGATTGCCGACCCGCTCGAATACACGCTCCTGCAGCACCCGAAGCAGCTTTACCTGCATCGGCAGACTCATGTCGCCGATCTCATCGAGGAACAGTGTGCCGCCTTCCGCCACCTCGAAGCGCCCCTTGCGCGACGCGTACGCCCCAGTGAAGGAGCCCTTCTCGTGGCCGAACAGCTCGCTCTCGAGCAGATCCGGCGGAATGGCCCCGCAATTGACGGCAACGAACGGACCCCGGCGACGCGGGCTGGTGTCGTGAATCGCCCGCGCGACCACTTCCTTGCCCGTGCCGGATTCGCCGAGGATCAGCACGCTGGAATCGTGCGCCGCGACCTGCTGCAGAAGGTGGACGACATCGCGGATCGCGCTGGATGCGCCGGTCGGCAATCGAACGCCCGGTGGCGACGGTTCGCGGACCTGGTTCATCTCACGACGCTCGGAAACTGAAACACACTGGGCCATTCGACGGATTTCCGCGTTGCTGTTGCGGAAGATTCTGTCGAGTCGTGCAACCGCGAAATGTGACTGCGGACGGCGTGCAGCGCCAAGCAATCGTCAACTTACTCACACTTCATCTCGAATCAGGGTTGCCACGAAAAATAGGGAATTCCCCGTGTTTTCAGGGATTCCCGCAATCGTACCTGTACAAGATGCGCGCCTCGGCGCGAGTTAACCGCGCTTCGGACGGACATCTGCATTATGAGATGAAGCGCTCGAAGTCAGCGCCGTGTAAGGCGAGCGCCGGCAATCTGGCGCCGGTGGCGGCGAAACACCAGCTTCTCGATGTGATCCGCTACCGTTTCGTGCAGGCCCTCGAAGCGCACGTGCACGTGTTCATCGCCAGATCCTTCTGCCACGACGCCAGGCAGCGCCAGCGGCTCCACCAGCGCATCGCGCAGGTGGATCTCCACGATGCCGCGCGTCCCAGCGGCAAACGTCGATCCGGAGTGAAACCAGACGATGCCATGCGGGTTGAAGCGCACCGGCACCGCGGGCGGGCGCGACTGACTGCGCGCCACGACGTGCCCGACCAGGTCCAGCAGCAGGTTGATCTTCAGGTCGATGCGCATGATGTCGGCCGCGTGAGGCGAGTCCTCGTCCGGCTTCTCGAACTGACCGTGCTCCTCGAGCGCGGCGCAGGCCTGCAGTAACCGCAGGTTGCGTTCCACGAGGCTGGCTTCGACAGCGGCGTCCAGCGGCCGATCGAGCAGCTTGAACACAACCGCGAGTTGGTCCGCATAGGCCAACTCGTTGTGCAGGATCACGGTGTCGACACCCTCGACCATGGTTACAGGTCCCGCGCGGCCGCCTCGGCCGGCACGATCTGAAGCACCACCCTTTCCGACTCCGAAACGGCTGCGTGCAGCGCCTCGATGCAGGATCTGGCGGGCGTGTCGGACCGCGGCTCACGCAGTGTCCGTAGCAACCCGCGGCGTTCGCGCAAGGTGTCAGGCACCAGCGTCCAGGCTTCGGCTTGAACCTGCTCCACAAGCCTTTCAGTGCTGGCGAGGATCCGCCGCGCGACAAAGCGTTCGCGCGGGTGCAGCGCGGAGCGCGGTAGCAACTGGCCCATCAGCGGGCTGCCTGCATGTGCGTACGCTGGTCGACCGGGATGCTTGCCCAGGCCGAACGAATTTCCTGCAACAGGCTGCTGACGCGATCGAGCAACTCAGGGCGCGTGTCGACATGGGCCTTGAGTATCTCGCGCGCCATGTAGTCGTACAGGCTGTCGAGGTTGTCGGCGATCTGGCTGGACCCGAGAACCAGTGATGCGCGCAGCTCGCCGAGGATGCCCAGCGCGCGGTTCAGGTGCGCCGTCCGCTCTGACGCGCTGCCACGCTCGCCGCTACCGCGGGCCTGTGCGATCCGCATCAGGGCGCCGTCGAGCAGCATCAGGATCAAACCGTGGGGATCGGCTGCCGCGACACCACCGTGGGTGGCTACCATCTGGTAAGCAGCGAGCGAACTGGACCTGGGTGTTGCCGTCATGCTCTGGTCTCCGCAGCGGTCGCGCTGCAGTTCCGGTAACGGCGATTCAGACGCTAACTTGAGCGTCGCCCCCGGCTCAGGACGGGCCCGACTTCGCAAGCTGCTGAGTCAGATAGCTCGAGGTCGACTGCAGGCTCGTCAGCAGCTGGTCCATGGCGATGAACTGCTTCGTGTAACGAGCCTTCACGAGCTCCATACGGGCATCCAGCGCCGTCTGGTCCGCCGCGAGCGACTTCTTGCTCGCCTGCAGGCCGGCCGTACGCGTCGCCAGCGCGCCCTCCGAGGCCAGCGCCGAGTCGACCACTCGCGAGAGGCGCGCGCCAACGCCGTCCTCGGCGCCGAACAGGCGCGCTGCGGAACCGAAGTCAGCGTCGAGCGCGGCATTGAGCCGCGAGCTGTCGACTCTCAGTTTGCCATCGGCTCCGGTCCTGATGCCGATCGCCGCGAGGCTGTCGTAAGGCGCCGCAGCCGACGCCGTGCGTCCCGTCAGTTCTCGGCGCAGGCTGGATTCGATGCCGCGCAGCATCGCGTCGCCGAGCAGCGGCCCCACCGTCTCGGTCGACGGATCGAACTTGCGCAGCTCCTGGACCTTGGTCGCGACGTTGTTGTACTCGGTGACGAACTTGTTGATGTTCTCGACGACCTTCGCCCGGTCGTTGGAGACCGTCAACGCGAACGTCGTGTTGTCGTTCGCGCGCAGAAGATTGATCGAAACGCCTTGAATCGCATTCTCGACGACGTTGCTGGTGGAATTGACCGTGAAGCCATCGATGATCACCCGCGCATCCTGCGCGGGAGCCAGCACCTGCAGGTTGGTCGTGACGCCCGGATCGTAGACGAGCTGCGCCAGCCCACCGTCGCCGCCGGCCTGCGTCACCCTAATCGAATTCGCCGCACCAACGCTGCGGGCCGCCAGCACCAGGCGCGCACCATCGGCCGCCTGAATCACGGAAGCCTGCACGCTGGTGTTCGCAGTGCTGGAATTGATGGCATCACGGATGCCCGCCAGCGTGTTGTTGCTGGCGTTGATATCAACAGAGAACGAGTTGGTGCCGGAGGTCAGCGTCAGCGCGCCCGTGCCGACCACCGCGCCGCTGCCAGCGAGGAACGCGGCCGAGTTCAGGCGCTGCGCCGTGGCGAGCTGTTCCACCTCGATGTTGTAAGTGCCGTTCGCGGCGGCCGCATTCGCCGTCGCGGTGAACATCGTGCGGTCAGCCGGCTCCGCCCTTCTGATCTGGAAGGAGTCAATAGTCTTCAGGCCGCTCAGTGACGACTGCAGCGTCGACAACACCCCGTTGAGGGTGCCGAGCGCACTGATCTTGGAGTCCGCCTGATTCGACAAGCGGCGGATACGCAATTCGCCAGGCGCACGTTCGGCTGCAACGAGCTGGCCGACCAGCGAATTGACGTCGAGGCCTGAGCCGAGTCCGGGGGAGGAAAGCATAGGTTCAGGCCCTGTCCGCGATGAGCAGGCTGTCGACCGTCGCTTCGCCCTGCTCCAGCGACTTGGCAATGCGCAGCGCCGCTTCGCTCGGGATCTGCCGGATCAACTCACCGGTGTCGGAGTCACGCACGCTGACGACCACGCGACCGCTGTCATCGTCGACCCGGAACTGGAGGTCACGGCCGGAGCTGCGCACGAACCGCTCGATCTGAGCCGTCGCCGCCTCGAGGTCACGCCGCGGTGTCGCGGCAACCGACGCGACCGGCGTTGAAAGCTTCGCCTGCTCAACCGGGCCTTCCGCCGTTGGTCCCGTGCGCGCGACGCGCTCGACCGGCGCGGCGAGATTCAGCCCTGCTGCGTTGACACTCGACATGCTCATGGTGTCACCTCAATGCAATTGAAATGACGGACGACGGCTCCCCTCGGAACCGCCGCCCGCCATTGCGCCTCGGCTCTGTGGAGCCTGGCCATTCTCTCTCAGCCTGCCATTACCGCAGCAGCGACAGGACGTTCTGCGGCACAGCGTTCGCCTGCGACAGAATCGCCACGCCGGCCTGCTGCAGGATCTGCGCGCGGGTCAGCATCGCGGTTTCAGACGCGAAGTCCGCATCGAGGATGCGGCTACGCGCGGCCGAGAGGTTCTCGGACGCCGTCTGCAGCGAGTTGATCGTCTGCGTGAAGCGGTTCTGCACCGCACCCAG
>JBIITU010000077.1:0-10595 GCA_044340335.1 Steroidobacteraceae bacterium | reverse complement strand
TGTCTGCGCGCGTCACCCGGATCGCTTCCGCGTCGTTGCACTGGGTGCGCGCCGCAACGTGGCGAAGCTGCTCGAACAGTGCGAGCGGTTCCGTCCCGAGCGCGTCGCACTCGCCGATCCGGATGCGGCTGCCGACTTCGAACAGCGCGCGCGCCACGCCGGCCTGCGCGTGGAGGTGCTGGCGGGCGAGCAGGGACTGGTCGAAATCGCGCAGGCACCGGCGGCAGAGTTCGTCATGGCCGCCATCGTCGGTGCCGCGGGCCTGGCGTCGTCGCTCGCGGCGGCCCGTGCCGGCAAACGCCTGATGCTCGCCAACAAGGAAGCGCTCGTGATGTCGGGGCCGCGGCTGATCGACGCGGCGCGCCGCGGCGGCGCGACGCTGCTGCCGATCGACAGCGAGCACAACGCGATCTTCCAGTGTCTGCCCGCGGATTTTCGCGCCGGGGAGGCGCCTGCAGGCGTACGCCGCATCCTGCTGACCGCATCGGGCGGGCCGTTTCTCGACTGGGAGCTCGAGCGGCTGCGCACCGCTACGCCGGATCAGGCCTGCGCGCACCCGAACTGGGTCATGGGACGCAAGATTTCGGTGGATTCGGCGACCCTGATGAACAAGGGGCTGGAGCTGATCGAAGCGAGCCTGCTGTTCGGACTGCCGCCGGAGCGCATCGACATCGTGGTGCACCGCCAGAGCATCATCCATTCGATGGTCGAGTACGTCGACGGCTCGGTGCTTGCGCAGCTCGGTTCGCCCGACATGCGCACGCCCATCGCCCACGCGCTCGCCTGGCCGCGTCGCGTGGCCTCGGGTGTACAATTCCTCGATCTCGTCAAGGTGGGTGGTCTGGATTTTCGCGCCCCTGACCCGGGGCGGTTCCGCTGCCTCGCGCTGGCCCAGCAGGCGGCGCGCGAGGGCGGGCTGGCCCCGGCGTTGCTGAACGCGGCCAATGAAGTGGCCGTGGCGGCCTTCCTGGAGGGCAGGGTGAACTTTCTGGACATTCCGACGGTCATTGATTCGGTGATGCAACAGCAATCCGGGCGGTTCGCCGCCTCGTCCGACCTGACCCTCGAGGACGTCCTCGGGGCCGACGCCGCGGCTCGCAGTGCCGCGCAGGCCTGCGTGCGCACCGTCAGCGTCGCGCAAGGCTGAACCGGAGCCACCCTTGACCGTCTTCTGGTACGCCATCTGGGTCCTCATCGCGGTCAGCCTGCTGGTCACCGTGCACGAGTACGGGCACTACTGGGTCGCCCGCAAGCTCGGCTTCAAGGTGCTGCGCTTTTCAGTGGGCTTCGGCAAGCCGCTGTGGAGCCGGGTAGCGGGTGCGGACCGCACCGAGTACGTGTTCGCGGCGTTGCCGCTGGGCGGCTACGTCAAGTTGCTCGACGAGCGTGAAGGGCCGGTGGCGCCGGCCGATCTGGCGCGCTCGTTCACGCGCAAGCATCCCTGGCAGCGCATCCTCGTGCTGCTGGCGGGCCCCGCGTTCAATATCGGCTTCGCGATCCTGCTGCTCTGGGGGTTGTTGTGGATTTCCGGCGCGCCGGAAGTGCGCGCGGTGATCGGCGACATCACACCGGATTCAGTCGCAGACCGCGCCGGACTCAAGCGCGGCGACGAGATCGTCAGCCTGAATGGCGAAGGCGTCGATGGTCGCGCGGATGTCGTGCTGGGCCTGGTCGAGGTCATGAGCGGCAGCGGCATCGCGAACATGGTCGTGCGCAGCGAGAACGGCGGTTCGCGCAGCCTGACGCTGCGGGTCGATGATCCGGCAGTGCGCCGCGCCCTGACCGAACCCAGCGCCTTTGCCGGCGGCTTTGGTTTCCGGTTCTGGGCGCCGCCGCGTCCGCCGGTGATCGGCCGCGTGCTCGCGGGCGGTCCGGCCGAGCGCGCCGGCCTGCTTGCCGGCGATCGCATTCTCGCCGTGGACGGCGTTGCGGTCGGCGATTTCACGCAGCTCGTCGAACTGGTCTCGACGCGACCCGGCCGCGAGATCCTCGTCGAGTACGAGCGCGCCGGCAGCGTCGCCAGCGTCCGCTTGACCAGCGAAACCGATCGCGTCGACGGCGTCGATGTCGGTCGAATCCGCATCGAGACCCCGCCGCCGCCGCCACTGCCGGCCGAGATGCGGGTGCGCAAGACCTTCGGGCCCATCGAGGCGCTGGGCCAGGCCAGCGTGCGTGCCTGGGAAATGACCGTCCTGCAGGCCAAGATGTTCTGGCGGATGATCATGGGGCAGGTGTCACTGAAGAACCTGTCGGGTCCGATCTCGATCGCCGAGTACGCGGGGGACTCCGCGCGCGGCGGCGTTGCGGCGTTCGTCGGGTTCCTCGTGCTGATCTCCCTGAGCCTGGGGTTCCTCAACCTGTTGCCGATTCCGATTTTGGACGGCGGCCAGATCCTGTATCAACTTGCCGAATGGGCCAAAGGCAGCCCGCTGTCAGAGCGGACGCAGGCCTTCGGGCAGCAGGTCGGCATCGCCCTGCTGCTGCTGATGATTGGCGTGGCGCTGTTCAACGACGTGGCCCGGCAATTCCAGCCCGGCTGACGAGAGGTTTATTTCGTGCGACCAGTTTCGACCGTAGCGATGTTCGTATCCGCCGTGCTTGCCGGCAGTGTCTTGCTGCACCTGCCTGAGGCCGTTGCACAGGGCGCGGTCGAGCCTGCCGAGTTCACGGTCGGCAATATCCGCGTCGAGGGCCTGCAGCGCGTTTCGGAGGGCACGGTGTACAACTACCTGCCCGTCAACATCGGTGACCGGCTGACGCCGCAGCGCGTCCGCGAGGCGATGCGCGCGCTGTATGACACGGGGTTCTTCCGCGACGTGCAGCTGCGCCGCGACGGCAGCACGCTGCTCGTGGTGGTGCTCGAGCGGCCGTCGATCGAGAGCTTCGAGCTCAAGGGCAACAAGGACATCAAGACCGAGGACCTGACCAAGTCGCTGCGCAACGTCGGTCTTGCGACCGGCAAGACGTTCGACCGTTCCGTGCTCGAGGATGTGCGTCAGTTCCTGACGGACCAGTACTTCTCGCGCGGCAAGTACGCCGTGCGCATCGACAGCTCGGTCGAGGACGTGCCGGGCAACCGCGTCAAGGTCAAGATCGACATCAAGGAAGGCAAGCGCGCGCGCATCCGCCAGATCAACGTGGTCGGCAATACGAGCTTCACCGAAGAGGACATCCTCGAGGATTTCGCGCTCAAGACCCCTAACTGGCTGTCCTGGTACAAGCAGGACGATCGTTACTCGCGCGAATCACTGCAGGGCGACATCGAGAAGCTGCGCTCGTACTACATGGATCGCGGCTACGCGAACTTCGAGATCGAATCGACGCAGGTCGCGATCGCGCCCGAGAAAGACGACATCTTCATCACCGTGAACGTCTCGGAAGGCGAGGTGTTCAAGGTTTCCGACGTCAAGCTGGCCGGCACGTTCGTGGTGCCGGAGGAAGAGCTGCGCAACTATCTCCTCGTGAAGCCCGGCACCACCTTCTCGAAGAAGGACATCGTGGCCACGCAGGAGCTGATCCAGAACCGGCTGGGTTTCGACGGCTATGCGTTCGCCAAGGTCGACCCGGTGCCCACGCCCAACAACGAAGACAACTCGGTGTCGCTGACCTTCTTCGTCGATCCCGGCAATCGCGCCTATGTCCGCCACATCGTGTTCAATGGCGTCACCAAGATCAACGACGAAGTGCTGCGGCGCGAGATGCGCCAGCTCGAGGGCGCGTGGCTGTCGAACGCGGCGGTGGAGCGCTCGAAGCAGCGCCTGCAGCGTTTGCCCTATATCGAGAAAGTGGATTCGGAGACCAAGCCCGTGCCGGGGTCGCCGGACCTGGTCGACGTCGAGTTCGAAGTCAAGGAAGGTCCGTCCGCACAGCTGGGCGGCGGCATCGGCTACTCCGAATCGCAGTCGTTCATATTGAACGGCAACTACGCCGACAGCAATTTCATGGGCACGGGCGAACGCATCGCAATCGACCTGAATTCCGGCCGGTTTTCGAAGGTCTACGGTCTGTCGCACACGAATCCCTACACGAACATCGACGGCGTTGCCCGCACGCTGTCGCTGACCTACCGCGATGTCACGCAGTTCGTCTCGGCGTCGTCCGACTTCTCGTCGAAGTCGCTGTCGCTGGGCGTCGACTACGGCTATCCGATCACCGAGTTCCAGGGGCTGCGCGTCGGCCTGTCGCTGCAGAGTTCGGAGCTGCTGGTGGGCGCCGGCAGTGCCGAGCAGGCCGTCGACTGGGTGCGATCCAACGGCAGCCCGACCACGACCAACATTCCCGAGCAGGACTTCGGCAACGGCTTCATCGTGCCGGCCACCACGATCTTCACGTCGCAGTTCAACTCGATCGAACTGGTCGCGGGCTGGAGCTTCGACACGCGCAATCGCGCGCTGTTTGCGGATCGTGGCATGCGGCACAGCCTGTCGGTGTCCTACGCCTTGCCGGGCAGCGACGTCGAGTACTTCGTCGCCAATTACGACTACCTGCAGTACTTCCCGCTGTTTGGTCGGTGGGTCGCCTCGCTGAACGCCGAGATCGGCTACGGCATGGATATCGGGAGCACGACTGCGCTGCCGCCGTTCCGCAATTTCTTCGCCGGCGGGCCGGACACGGTGCGCGGCTATCGCGAAAGCCGGCTGGGCCCGAAGGACAGCTTCGGCAATCCCTACGGCGGTAACCTGAAGACCGTCGCCCGCGCCGAGCTGATCTTCCCGACCCCCGAGAAATGGCGCACGTCGGCCCGGATCAGCTGGTTCTACGACATGGGCAACGTCTTCTCGACCGGCAATCGTTATGTCTTCCGCGGCCAGGACGACCTGTTCGACCCCGGCAACGGCACCCGGGTCGAGTACGGCTTCAAGTATGATAAATTGAAGCATTCGACGGGCCTGGCCGTGCAGTGGCTCGCACCGCTCGGCATTTTCCGCTTCAGTTACGCGGTACCACTGAACGCCTATGCAGGCGATTCCGTGCTCTACCCGGACGAGGAGGAGCGGTTCCAGTTTTCAGTCGGTCAGGCGTTCTGACCCTACATTCGAGGGATGTCCAGCGTGAATCGTTCTTTCAAGTCGGCAATCTGGGGTGTCGCGCTGGTCGCGGCAGTGTTTTCCGCTCCTGCCATGGCCGAGCTCAAGATCGGCGTGCTCGACTACGGCAGGCTGATGGATGAGTCTCCGCAGGGCAAGACGCTGCTGGACGCGCTGCGCAATGAAGCCGCCGCCAAACAGCGTGAACTGCAGGCGACGGCGCAGCAGTTGCAGACGAAGCAGGACAAATTGAACAAGGATCGCGCCACGATGACGGCTGACCAGGTCAGTCGGGCCGAGAAGGAGTTGCGCGATGGCCAGCGCGACCTCGCGCGGCGCCAGTCCGAGATCCAGGATGACTTCAACGCGCGTCGCAACGAGGAAATGTCCAAGTTGCAGCGCACGCTGCTGGCCGAAGTGCAGACTTACGCCCGCGGCCAGAACTTCGATCTCGTCGTCACCGATGGCGTCATTTACGCCAACCCGTCGATCGACATCACGGCCGGCGTGCTGCAGGTGCTGCAGGCGCGTGCACCCGCTACCGCTGCCCCGGCACCGCGTCCGCCGCAGGGCAATCGCTGAGACGGCACGGACCGGAGGCACCTGGCGTGAAGCTCGCCGAGCTCGCGGTGCGATTCGGCTGCGAGCTGCGCGGCGATCCTGATATCGAGATCGACTGCGTCGCGTCGCTTGCGGCCGCAACGCCCCGTTCGATCAGTTTTCTGGCCAATCCTCGCAACCGCCGGCAGCTGCGCGAAACGCAGGCAGGAGCGGTCATCGTCGACGCGACCGCCGCCGCCGATTCGCCGGTGTCCGTGCTGGTCGCCGAGCACCCGCACGCCTGCTTCGCGCGGGTTGCCGCGCTCTTGTACCCGCAGCCCGTGGCGGAGCCAGGGCGGCATCCCAGTGCCGTGATCGCTGCCGATGCGCAGATCGATCCGAGCGCCCATATTGGCCCGCAGTGCGTCATCGGTGCGGGCGCGCGGATCGGTCCGCGTGCGGTGCTGGGTCCCGCCTGCATCGTCGACCCACGTGCCGTGCTCGGAGCGGATGTCCATCTGGTTGCCAGAGTCACGGTGTGCAGGGACGTTGCGCTGGGCGACCGCTGCATCGTGCAACCCGGCGCGGTGATCGGCGCCGATGGCTTCGGCTATGCGCCGGAGCGTGGCGCCTGGGTCAAGGTGCCGCAGATCGGCGGCGTGCGCATCGGCGCCGATGTCGAGATCGGAGCGAACACGACCATTGACCGCGGTGCAATCGGCGATACGGTCATCGAAGAGGGCGTCAAGCTCGACAATCAGATCCAGATCGGTCACAACGTCGTGGTCGGTGCGCACACCGCGATGGCTGCCTGCGTCGGCGTCGCCGGCAGCACGCGGATCGGTCGTCGCTGCCAGATCGGCGGCGCGGTCGGCATCGTCGGACACCTGACGATCTGCGACGACGTGATCGTCACCGGCTACACGATGGTGGCGGGCTCGATCGCGACACCGGGCGTCTACTCGAGCGGCTTGCCGGCCACGGGCGCGGCCGAGTGGCGTCGAGTCGTCGGGCGTCTGCGGCGACTCGACTCCATGGCGAGCCGGTTGCGCGCCCTCGAGCGCAAGCTGGGCGAGTCCAGCCAGCCGGGCGAAGACCTCTAGACAGTCACAAGCGCAGCGAGCGCAAAAGGGACCCCGAGTGAGCGAGACAGAGTCGACTGCAGTCACCAGCATGGACATCATGGGCGTGCTGAAACTGCTACCCCACCGCTATCCTTTCCTGCTGGTCGATCGCGTGCTCGAATGCCGCAAAGGCGAGAGCATCCGCGCCATCAAGAACGTCACGGTCAACGAGCCGTTCTTCCCGGGGCACTTTCCGTATCGGCCCGTGATGCCGGGCGTCATGATCATCGAAGCGTTGGCGCAGACCTGCGGCATCCTGGCGTTCGTCACTGCCGACGTCGTGCCCGATGAGGCAACCCGCTTCTACTTCGTCGGGATCGACAAGGCTCGATTCCGCCGGCCGGTCGAGCCGGGTGACCAGATCGAGCTGTCGGCGACGTTCGAGCGTGCCTTCAAGGGCATCTGGCGGTTCTCGACCATTGCCCGCGTGGACGGCAAGGAAGTGGCGTCCGCCGAGATGATGGTTGCGCCGGAGACCAAGCCCGCACCCGCGACCACACCCGCTCCCGTGGCGGCTGGCTGAGGCAGGGGGGGACACGCATGGCCATTGACCCACGTGCCGTGATTTCGCCGACCGCCAGGCTCGCCGCTGATGTCGAAGTCGGTGCTTTCACCGTGATCGGCGACAACGTCGAGATAGGGCCCGGCTGCTGGATTGGTCCGCATGCCGTGATCCAGGGGCCGACGCGGATCGGCGCGCGCAACCGGATCTTCCAGTTCGCCTCGATCGGCGACGCGCCGCAGGACAAAAAATACAAGGGCGAACCGACCCGGCTCGAGATCGGCGACGACAACGTGTTCCGCGAGTCCGTGACCGTCAATCGCGGCACGACGCACGACGAAGGCGTGACGCGCATCGGCAACGACAACCTGTTCATGGCCTACGCGCACGTGGCGCACGATTGCCGCGTTGGCAGCCATTGCGTGCTCGCGAACGTCGCGACCCTGGGCGGGCATGTCGAACTCGGCGACTGGGTGATCATGGGCGGCCTGTCGGCCATCCACCAGTTCACCAAAGTCGGCGCGCATGCGTTCATCGCCAACAATGCGGCAGTCACGCGCGACGTGCCGCCGTATGTGATGGCCGTCGGCCAGCCGGCCGAGCCGCACTCGATCAATGCCACCGGCCTGTCGCGGCGCGGCTTCACGCCGGAGCAGGTGCGCAACATCAAGAACGCCTATCGCACGCTGTACCGATCCGACCTCAAGCTCGCCGATGCCGTGCCGAAGCTGGAGGAAGCTGCCTTGTCGCAGCCCGAGCTGCGCATCTTCGTCGACTTCATCGGTCGCTCGACGCGCAGCCTGGTCCGCTGAGGGACGCTGGCGTCCCGGGGAGCGACATTGAGCGAAACCGCGCGCGCGCCGCTGATCGCGCTGGTGGCAGGCGAATCTTCCGGCGACACGTTGGGCGCGGCGCTGATCGACGCGCTGCGGCAGCGCTGGCCGGAGGCCCGTTTCTGCGGCGTGGCGGGTCCCAAGATGCGCGCGGCGGGCTGCGAGGTCTGGGCCGAGGCGGAGGAGCTCGCGGTCATGGGGCTGACCGAAATCCTGCGCGACCTGCCACGGCTGCTGCGACTGCGGCGTCAGCTGCAGGCACGGCTGCTGCAGGCGCGGCCAGACGTTTTCATCGGCATAGATGCGCCGGAGTTCAACCTGCGCCTCGAGCGCGCACTGAAGGCGCGCGGCCTGCTCACCGTGCAGTATGTGAGCCCGCAGGTCTGGGCCTGGCGCCAGGGGCGGGTGCGCACGATGCATGAATCCTGCGACCTGGTGCTGTGCCTGCTGCCGTTCGAGACCGAGTTCTATGCCCAGCATGGCGTGCGCGCCAGCTTCGTTGGCCACCCGCTGGCCGATCAGGTGCCACTCGAGGTCGATCGCGGTGCGGCGCGCGCTGCGCTGGGCTTCGATGCGACGCAACCGATCGTCGCATTGCTGCCCGGCAGTCGTGCTGGCGAGGTGACCCGACTGGCCGACGATTTCATCGGCGCTGCTGCGTGGCTCGCTGCACGACGCCCCGGGTTGCGCTTCGTGGCGCCGATGGCAACACCGAAAGTGCGGGCCCTGTTCGAGCAGTCGCTGCAACGCGTGGCCGGTGCGCCGCCCGTGCTGGTCACCGACGGCCAGGCGCAGCGAGCGCTGATTGCTGCCGACGCCGTGCTGGTCGCTTCGGGTACGGCGACGCTCGAGACCTTGCTGTGCCGGCGGCCCATGGTCGTGGCGTACCGGCTTGCCGCATTGACCGCCTTCGTGCTGCGCCAGCTCGGGGTGGTCAAGGTCGCTCACTTCTCGCAGCCCAATCTGCTGCTCGGGCGCGGCGCCGTACCGGAGTTCTTCCAGTCTGCCGTGACGCCGGCCGCACTCGGCGCCGCTGTTCTGGCGCAGCTAGAAGACACCCCCGAGCGGCGGCAATTGCTGCTCGACTTCGAACGCGTGCATCGCCAGCTGCGTGCCGGCGGCGCGCAGGCGGCAGCGCAGGCGATCGAGGGCCTGCTGCGAGCAGGGGTGCCGGACGGACCTGCGCCCGCGTGACCGCGGCCACGCGAGTTGCCGGCGTCGATGAAGCCGGCCGCGGGCCGCTCGCCGGCCCGGTCGTCGCCGCCGCCGTCATCCTCGATCCTTCCCGACCCATCCCGGGCATCGCAGACTCCAAGGCGCTGACGCCAGCGCAACGCGCTGCCGTGGCCGCGCAGATCCGCCGCGACGCACTCTGCTGGGCCCTGGGCCAGGCGGATGCAGTCGAGATCGACGCGCTGAACATCCTGGCCGCAACGCTGCTGGCGATGCGTCGCGCGCTCGCGGGTCTCGCCTGTGCACCGCGTCGGATCCATGTCGACGGCAACCGCTTGCCCCGCTGGGCGGATCTCTGGCCGGAGGCAGAGGCGTTCGCAGTGGTACGTGGCGACGCCACGGACGCGGCGATCGGGGCGGCGTCCATCCTCGCCAAGACGGCCCGTGATTCTCTTTTGGAACAGGTAGATGCGAGTTATCCCGCATTTGGTTTCTCAATACACAAGGGCTATCCGACGCCGGCTCACAGGCGGGCTTTGCGGCTGCACGGTGCGAGTGCCATCCACCGCGTCTGCTTCGCGCCGGTACAATCCTGTCTTGTCGCGAAAGGCTCCGCAGATTGCCCATGACCGCCTTCGTCCACCTGCGCCTGCACACCGAGTTCTCGCTGCGCGACAGTGTCGTGCGCGTACCGGAACTCATGCAGGCCGTCGCGGCGCGCGGCATGCCGGCGGTTGCGCTGACCGACGCGGGCAACCTGTTCGCGATGGTCAAGTTCTACCGCGAGGCCCTGCAGCAGGGCATCAAGCCGCTGATCGGCGTCGATCTGCTGATCCGCGAAGCCGGCGAGCGGGCACAGCCGTCACTGCTGACGCTGCTGTGCATGGACGAACCCGGCTACAAGAACCTGACCCGACTCGTGACCCGGGCTTTCCTCGAAGGGCAGCAGCGCAGCGAACCGATGATCTCGCGCGACTGGCTCGACGCGGCGAGCACCACCGGACTGATCGCGCTGTCCGGCGGCATGGCGGGTGACGTCGGTCGCGCGCTGACCAGCGGCAAATCCGGCGAGGCGGAGCGACTGCTCGAGCACTGGCTCCGGGTCTTCGGTGATCGCTACTACCTCGAAGTGGCGCGACTGGGTCGCGCCGGTGACGAAGCTCTGGTGGGGGCCACGGTGCAACTCGCGGCGCGCCAGGCGGTGCCGCTGGTCGCGACCAACGACGTCGTGTTCGTCGATGCCAGCGATTTCGAATCGCACGAAGCGCGGGTCTGCATCGCCGAGGGGCAGTTGCTGGCGGATCCGGCGCGCGAACGCCGCTATACGGCGCAGCAGTACCTGCGCACGCCGGCCGAGATGGCCGAGCTGTTCGCGGACCTGCCCGAGGCGATTGCG